>DAIOUP010000034.1:0-9933 GCA_036759465.1 Bacteroidales bacterium | reverse complement strand
CCCCGATGGGACAGGTGCTTACATCACCTTTAACCCGCCAAGCTTCAATGCGCGAAATTGTCCTGTAGGTTTGGACGAAAAACCTGAGATAGACGATTACAACCCGTTTAGTCTTTACCCAAACCCGACCTCCGGATTAGTTACCCTAACGAATGCTTCTGGCGAATATACGCAGGCTTTTCTCAACGATAATACTGGGCGCACACTTGCAAGCTTTGACTTTATAAGCTCTAAAGAGTTGAATGTCAGTAGTCTTAAGCCGGGAGTATATGTGCTGCGATTGAGAGATACTTCAGGTTGCGCAAGGGCTGTCAAATTGGTAATCCAGCGTTAGCCATCACTATTCCCGGCCGCTGAGGGCAGGCTTTTCTTACTTTTGCCCGCATGGAATCCGACCGCATCCGCTGGAACGAAAAGCATGCCGCCAAAACGGGCTTTGGCGATCCCGACCTTTTCTTTCTGAAACACTGCGCCAGCCTTATTACCGGCCAGACCCTCGATTTGGCCTGCGGCAGGGGACGTCATGCCCTTTACCTTGCCACGCTGGGGCATAGTGTTGCGGCCGTTGACATCTCGGATGTGGCACTTGATTTCCTTCAAAAAAGGGCTGCTGAATGTGGAATAAATCTGCAGATCTTGCAGACCGACCTCGACCATCCGGACAAATTATTCCACAACCATAGTTTCGACAACATCGTCTGCATAAATTTTCGTCCCACCGACAGCTTGCTGGCGATTTTGCCTTACTGGATCAAGCCGGGCGGAAAATTTTTATGGAGCTCGTTCAACGAAATTCAGGCCGCCATCAGCGGTTTTCCCGATGCACTTGCCCTTCACAAGGAAGCTTTTCTTCACCTTTACGGCCTGAAATGTATCGTTTACGAACGTTTCGAAGACCACACCGGCCATCGCGACGGCTACATGTTTGCGAAAAAATGAACCGATGGAAAGAAAAGCGCTTCTGATCAAGGTTCGCGGTCTGGTGCAAGGGGTCGGCTTCAGGCCGTTCGTCTATCGCATTGCACACCGGCACGGGATAAAGGGCTGGGTGGAAAACAACAACGAAGGCGTGACCATCCATGCCGAGGGAAACCCACAGGCGCTTGGGGCTTTCCTGCAATCACTGAGGGAAGAATCTCCAAGGGCTTCATCCGTCTCTGAGGTCAGCAGCTATGACATTCATTTTGAGGGAAATGAAGGATTTTCCATTCGGAAGAGCGCCAGCCTCTCGGACGAAATTACTCAGGTGAGCCCCGACATAGCCGTGTGCGACGACTGCCTGCGCGATATGCTGCAACAGCCCTACCGGCGCGATTACCTCTTCACCAACTGTACCCATTGCGGGCCTCGCTTCACCATCATCCGCAACCTGCCCTACGACCGCCATCAAACCACCATGGCGCCTTTCGTCATGTGTGAGCAATGTCGCGCTGAATACACCAATATTCTCGACCGTCGTTTTCATGCCCAGCCGGTAGCTTGCCTGCAATGCGGTCCGCATTACTTTCTGCTTCACCCAAAATCTGAGTCAGATATCCGCAATTTTCCATTATTTGCAGCTGAGCAGATTGACGAAGGCATGATACTCGCTATCAAAGGCATGGGTGGTTATCATTTGCTTTGTGATGCTCATAATAGCGGAGCTGTGCTGGAATTGCGCCGCCGGAAGCAGCGCGAGGCCAAGCCCATGGCGGTAATGATGCGTGATGTGATTACTGCACGTAACTATTTCAAAATCAGTGAAGGGGAAGAACACTTACTCCTTTCTTGGCAGCGGCCCATCGTCCTCGTGCAAAACATGATTGGCCTTGCAGAACCGGTTTCCAACGGCTTGCACACTACAGGGCTTGTTCTGCCCTTTATGCCTTTTCATCATTACCTTTTCAAATACCTGCGTACAGATGCTCTGGTATTCACCAGTGCCAATGTCTCGGACGAGCCGGTGGTGATGGACGAGGAGGCGGCCTCGAAGCAACTTGCAGGTATTGCCGATTTCATTGTAGCGTACAACCGCGAAATTCACAACAGGGCCGATGACTCGGTAGCCATGGTTGCCGGCAATGTGCCCATGCTCATCCGGCGATCGAGGGGCTATGCTCCGGGGCCGGTCGAACTCAGGTTCGAAGTGGAAGGCATTATGGCCACAGGTGCCGAACTCAACAATGTATTTGCCATCGGAAAAGGCCGGCAAGCTATTATGAGTCAGCACATTGGCGACCTGAAAAATGCTCCTGCCCTTGGTTTTTTCGAGCAATCGCTCGAGCGATTTCAGCGGCTTTTCAGGTTCAGGCCACAGCTCATTGCCTGCGACCTGCATCCCGATTACCTTTCCACACAGTTTGCCAGACAAACCGGACTTCCCTCGGTAGAAGTTCAGCACCATCACGCCCATATGGCCTCGTGTATGGCCGAACACGGCCTCAACGAGCCGGTAATCGGCATCATCTTCGATGGCACCGGACTGGGTTCTGATGGTACCATCTGGGGAGGTGAATGTCTGTTGGGCGACTATGCAGGATTTCAGCGGCTTTCGCATCTCGATCCGGTGCCATTGCCCGGAGGCGATGCCGTAACGCATCAGCCATGGCGAACAGCATTTGCTTATATCTGGAAATACTATGGTAGTGAGCGGGCGATGGCTCTTGCGCATTCCAGAGTTTGGTGCGATGCCCAAACTGCCCGAAACCTGGTGCTTATGCTGGCTCAAAACCTCAATTGTCCACTTAGTTCAGGCGCAGGACGATTGTTCGATGCCGTGGCGGCGCTCACAGGACTTTGTACCACATCAGGTTTTCATGCCGAAGCCCCCATGCGGCTTGAAGCTGCGGCCAGCCCTGAACACACCGGGAGTTATGCCTTCGGAATGCAGAATGGCATTGTTGTGCTTAAACCTATGTTCGACAGGCTTTTAGCTGATCTGGAGGAGGGTTTGTCAACCAGTGTTATCGCTGCAAGCTTTCATAATACCATTGTCGGGGTTATCGAAGCCATGGCGCTGAACGCAACGCAGGTGTCAGGAATAAAAAAAGTAGTCCTGTCGGGAGGCTCGTTTCAAAACCGCATTCTTGTCGGGCGTTCGCTTGATGTGCTCCAAAGGGCTGGTTTTGAAGTGTATATTCAGCATAAGGTGCCCTGTAACGATGGTGGCATTGCCCTTGGTCAGCTTGCCGTGGCAGCCGCAAAAAGCCGAAGGCCCTGAAACGCCCTATTTTGTAATTTTGCTGAAAACACTGCTCATGTGCCTCAGCATACCTGCACGGATCGAAAGCATTGAGGGCGATACTGCCGTTTGCAGCGTTGGCGGAGCCACCTACCAGGCCAGCCTGCAACTGCTTGAAAGCGAAACCCTCGTGCCAGGCGATTATGTGCTCATTCACACCGGTTTTGCCATCCAGAAAATCAGCGAGGAGGAAGCTGCCGAAACCCTTCGCATATTCGACGATTTCGACGAGCTAAACCGGCAACTCGACGACGAGGAACGACAAACCGGCCAACGCATCGTCTGACCATGAAACACATTGACGAATACCGGCGACGGGAGCTGGTGATGGCCCTGGCCGAGCAGATCAGGCAGGAATCCCGCAAGCCCCTGCGTATCATGGAAGTATGCGGAGGACATACGATGGCACTGCGTCGATTTGGGCTGCACAGCCTGCTGCCCGAAAACATCGAGTTGATCTCCGGTCCGGGTTGTCCGGTATGCGTAACCAGCCGCAGTTATATCGATCACGCCATTGCCCTTGCACGGCTGCCCGAGGTCGTAATTACCACCTATGGCGACCTGATCAAGGTGCCGGGTTCAACCTCCTCGCTTGAGGTGGAAAAAGCCCGTGGAGCGAGAATCCATATCGTTTATTCCATATTGGACGCACTGGCTTTGGCGCAGAAGAACCCTGATAAACAAGTGGTTTTTCTGGGCATTGGCTTCGAAACGACCGCTCCGGCATCTGCAGCTGGCATCCTCAAAGCCCAGATGGCAGGGCTGTTCAACTTTTCGCTGTTTAGCGCGCATAAGGTAATGCCACCCGCCATGGCAGCCCTCATCGATCAGGGGGTCAACCTGCACGGCTACATTGGGCCTGGTCATGTAAGCACCATAACCGGATCTAAGATCTACGATTTCATCCCGCGCGATTATGGCCTGGGTGTGGTCGTAAGCGGCTTCGAGCCCGCCGACCTGCTGCAGGCTATCCTCATGCTGGTGCGTCAGCGCGAAAGCAACCGACCTGCGGTCGAAATCCAGTATAGCCGCGCTGTAAGCCGCGAAGGCAACCTTAAGGCGCAGCAAATGCTCGATGAGGTGTTTGAGTTGCGCAGCGATTGGTGGCGCGGGCTGGGCACAATTCCATTGAGTGGTCTGTGTATTAAACCTGCCTACGCTGAATTCGATGCGGAAAAGAAACTTTCGGTAACCATTGAGCCCACACGCGAAGATAGAGGTTGCATCTGCGGCGAAGTGCTCAAAGGCCTGAAAAAACCTACGGATTGCAAACTGTTTGGTAAGGCCTGCACCCCCTCCGACCCTGTGGGAGCCTGCATGGTGAGCAGCGAGGGTACATGTGCTGCATATTATAAATATATGGAAGTGAGTTAATTACCTCTTAATTTAAATGAAACATACCCATATCCTCCTTGGCCATGGTAGCGGCGGACGCCTGAGTCACGAATTGATCACTCAGATTTTCCTGAAGCACTTTGGTAAGCCTATAGGAGGTTTTCTTACCGATGCCGCTGTGCTGAATGAAAATCCTGGCCAACTGGCTTTTACCACTGACAGCTTTGTAGTTGATCCGCTTTTCTTTCCCGGAGGCGATATTGGCAAACTGGCTGTGGCAGGAACGGTGAATGATCTGGTCGTTTCCGGGGCCGAACCGCTGGCGCTCAGTGCAGCTTTCATCATTGAGGAAGGGCTACCCCTGGAAGTTCTCGAAAAGGTAGTGCTCAGCATGGCCAGCGAGGCTGAACGGGCAGGAGTTCGCATTGTGGCCGGGGATACGAAGGTGATTGAGCGGGGCAAAGCCGACAAACTTTTTATCACTACCAGCGGCGTGGGTCGCATAATGTCTGGGGCCGAAAATATTGCATTTGCAAAGGATATTCAGCCCAACGACCTCATCCTGATCAACGGCAGCATAGGCGATCATGGCATGGCCGTGATGGCTGCCCGCAACCAACTGAATATCGGAAGCGGTGTCTGTTCCGATTGTGCCTGTCTTCACGAGCTTTGTCAACAAGCTATCCAGATAGGAGGCATTCGTTTTATGCGCGATGCCACCCGTGGCGGACTGGCCGCCGTGCTGGCCGAGCTTTGCGAAAACCGCCCCTTCGGCATAGACCTTTATGAAGAAAATATTCCTGTATCGGAGAGCGTTCGCGGCATGTGCGAGCTCCTGGGATTCGATCCCCTGCATGTGGCCAACGAAGGCAAAGTGGTAATGGTGGTGGCACCGGAAAAAGCTCAAGCCTTGCTCGAAAACCTGCAATTGCATCCCCTGGCATCAGGCGCCTCCATCATAGGCAAAATTACAGGAGACCATGCCGGAAAAATCTGGCTGCACACACAGGTGGGTGGGAAAAGATTGGTTGACCTTCCTGCCGGTGAGCAACTGCCAAGGATTTGCTGAGCGTGAATGAAAAAATAGATCTATTAAAAAACTCCTTCATACTTTTTCAAGACTTATTATCTTGCAGCAATAAACCATCCAGATAATTATGCGCAGTGCTTTTCTTGTTTTTTTTATGATTTTGGCAATCAGCACCAGATCTCAGGTGAACGAAAAATGGTATTTAACCACCGCGGGCGAAATAATCTTTTCGCATGCAAAAGTGGATTTTTATGGAAATGAAGACGGCAGTGTGCTGCGGTTTTCACCGTTCTTCAACAGCCAGAACCACCTGAACAAAGACCTGAACCAAAATCTGGGGTTTTTTACCGGACTCAATGTGCGAAACGTGGGCTTCATTTACAAATATCCGGCTCAGACTTATAAAACAAAATTCAGATCCTACAACCTTGGGGTTCCGTTGGGTCTTAAATTCGGCAATATTGAACGAACCTTCATGTATGCGGGCTATGAGATTGAAATCCCGTTTCATTACAAGGAAAAATTTTTCGATGATGGCAAAAAGACGGGAAAATACCGGGCGTGGTTCAGTAAGAAACAGCCTGCTTATTACAATAGTCTCATGGTGGGTATTCAGTTTTCCGGTGGTACCAATCTGAAATTCAAGTATTATCTTACTAACTTCTTCAACAAGGATTACACCGTCGATAGTCCGGCCGGACAAATCAAGCCGTTTCAGGATTTCGACGTCAATATTTTCTACATATCCCTGAGTACCGATATGTTTAAGGCTGCCGAGAAGACGAAAAAGATCGTAAAAGAACACGATCTGGTGATGTTTTAATCCAACAGCTCCTGGCTGATTTCGCGGATTTGTGCCGCCAGTGAACCTGCATCCACCGATTCGCCCTTTACGATGATTTTTGCCTGGCCGTAATAAATGTTGCGCTGGCGAATATGCTCGCGGACAAATTCAAGCAGCTCATCTCCGGTTTTTGATTCCACCAGCGGACGCTTTTTCCTGGCATGGGTCAAGCGGTGGACAATACTTACAGGGTCCATTTGCAAATAAACAGTAATCCCATGGCGGTTCATCCAGTCCATATTGTCATAAAAACAGGCTGTTCCGCCTCCGGTACTGTAAATAATATTGTCGGTACCGGATGTTTCCTTCAGCAGTTGACTTTCCAGACGACGGAAAAGCGCTTCATCATATTTGCGGAAGAAGTCGGGGATGCTTATTTTGTAACGAACCTCAAACATTTCGTCCAGGTCGGCACTTTCCATGCCCAACAGCGTGGCAAGCCTGCGCGACAGGGTGGTTTTCCCTGCTCCCATATAGCCCACAAGGTAAACCCTCATCGCCAAGCTTAAGCTGTTTTCAGCCTTTTCTTTTTAACGCACGCAATGAGGCATCTACAATGTCCGGAACATCGAGTCCGTATTCTTTGAGCAATTCCTCCGGCGTGCCACTTTGACCAAAACGATCGTTCACGGCCACCATTTCCATGGGGGCAGGGTATTGCAGGGCCAGCAATGCTGCGATGCTCTCGCCAAGGCCACCGGCCCGCTGATGTTCTTCAGCTGTCACCACACAGCCTGTTTTGCGCACTGAGGTCAACACGGCTTCGGCATCTAAGGGCTTGATGGTGTGCATATTGATCACCTCGGCCGAGATGCCTTTGCTTTCGAGCTGTTGGGCAGCCTGCAGGGCGTTCCACACCAAATGACCGGTGGCAACGATGGTTAGGTGTTTTCCTTCCGTCAGCATATCGGCTTTTCCAATCAAAAACTGTTGGTCGGCAGGAGTAAATACCGGCCATTTTGGCCTGCCGAAACGCAGGTAAACCGGACCTTCCCATTCTGCTATAGCCATGGTGACGGCCTTCGTCTGGTTGTAGTCGGCCGGTACAATCACGGTCATGCCCGGCAACATTTTCATCAGTCCAATGTCTTCAAGAATCTGGTGGGTGGCGCCGTCCTCTCCCAAGGTAACACCGGCATGGGAAGCACATATTTTGACGTTTTTTCCGCTATAGGCAATCGACTGACGGATCTGGTCATACACCCTTCCGGTAGAGAAATTGGCAAAGGTGCCCGTAAATGGGATGAAACCTCCGGTGGCTAGTCCGGCTGCAATGCCCATCATATTGGCTTCGGCTATCCCGGTTTGGAAAAACCGATCCGGAAACTCCTTGGCAAAAGTATCCATCTTGAGCGAGCCGGTGAGGTCGGCGCATAGAGCAACCACTCTGCTGTTGCGTTGCCCAAGCTCAAGCAAACCATCGCCAAAACCAGAGCGCGTATCCTTATAAGCTGTAACGGTAAACGTCATTGGATTCAAAATTCAAGATTCAAAATTGATTTTATTTCATTTTTATGAAGACAATCATCTATTCAACTATAACCACCCACCACTCACCACTCACCAACTCAATAGTCGCCAATGGTTTCAGGCAATTGTGCCAGTGCGCGGGCAGCTTGTTCGTCGTTTGGTGGGCTGCCGTGCCATTTATGCGTGCCCATCATGAAATCCACACCCATACCCATTTCTGTGTGCATTAGCAGCATAACAGGTTTTCCATTTCCAGCCATTTTCCTGGCATTGTGCAACATCTGTACGGTTTCTTTCATATTGTTGCCGTCGAAGGATGCCACCTCCCATTCAAAGGCTTCGTACTTTGCCCTTAGGTCGCCAAGCGGCATCACCTCGTCTACCGGTCCGTCGATTTGTTTTCCGTTATAGTCAATAATGGCAATCAGGTTGTCAACTTTTCGGCCCCCGGCAAACATGGCGGCTTCCCACACCTGACCTTCCTGCTGTTCGCCATCGCCCATAAGCACCCAAATCAACTTATCATCGCCTGCGAGCTTTTTGGCTATTGCTGCACCAATGGCAACCGACAAACCCTGGCCCAGCGAACCACTGGCTACCCTGATACCCGGAAGCCCCTCGAGGGTGGCCGGATGCCCCTGCAAACGCGAATGCAACTTCCTGAACGAGGCGAGTTCTGCCACCGGAAAGTAACCGCGACGTGCCAGCACACTGTAAAATACCGGACTGATGTGGCCGTTGGACAGGAAAAATATGTCCTCGCCCTTGCCATCCATTGAAAAAGCCTGTGGATTGATCCGCATCTGATCGAAAAACAAGGCAGTCATGAAATCGGCACAGCCCAGCGAGCCACCGGGATGACCCGACTGGCAGGCGTGAACCATACGGATAATATCGCGTCTCACCTGTGCGGCGATGCTTTTCAGTTGCTCAATATCGTGCATAAAACTGTTGTTATTCAGAGAGTTGTCGAGATAGGCCGACGAAATTTTTAAGCTGCAAAGGTAATGAAATGTGGGGTTGCAAGCAAAAGCCGCTGCCGCACTAAAAAGGAATGCCCTCGAGGATGGCAGCCGGAAAAAACAACAAAACCGGTGTGCACCTCAAGGGCATTAAGTTCGAACTTTGCAAAAAACAACCAACCAATTGAAGTATCAAAATTCTTAAGCTATTGTTAACAGATTAACAGTGACTAAGTATTCGGGTTGTTCTGGAAAGTTTTCGGTTTTTAGGACTATAGGATGAATGGGCTCTGTTTTACTGGCAGGACAATAATTGTGGTGTACTTGAGCGCATGAAAAAAATGCCCTTGAGAATCAATGATACTGCGGACTGGGAGTCCCGATCACGCCTCAAGGGCACAAGTTCGAACTTATAAAACAACCAACCAATTGAGGATACAAAACTAGGTGCCTTAGCCACGCTGGCGAACCATCACTTAGTAATCGGTAAACATGAATCAGTATTCGGCCTAGGTTCTTTTTTATGGTTTGATTGTCAGATTATTTCATCAATAGATTGTTCAAAGCATTCACAAACAGATGCTTAAAAAATACCCCTGAGCACCGTTTCCATCAGGACTGGGAGTCCAATTCACGTCTCAGGGGTACAAGTTCGAACTTATAAAACAACCAACCAATTAGGACTTCAAATATACTAAGAATCGATGACAAAATTTTAATTATTACATAAAAAAAATTTAAAAGAGTTGAATTGTTAAAGGATCATCATTGCTTAGGGCCTTGTTCAGAAAATTAACCAATGGCGCCATAGCTGCGAAAGTTTTCAGGCAATGCTGAGTGATTTGAGCGGAGGTAAGTTCGGCTGCTGAAATCGGTTGAGCAACAACGTAGGAGGTGTATTTTAGGAGTTCGATGTGTGGAAAATCGGCTGTAAAACCTTTCGGGGGTCGCTTGAGTTTTTCATCCATCATTGGGCCGAATGTTTTTTGGAAGTTTTCTTCAGTCAATATGGCCATCAGCTCACCCGCATTGAAATAGATTTCTCTTCGCACCTTGTGAAGCTGATCTTTTT
>DAIOUP010000033.1:0-9982 GCA_036759465.1 Bacteroidales bacterium | reverse complement strand
TATATCGGGCTTGACGGGTGCAAAACGGCTCAGCTTCGACTGACGTGTGCGGGGCCAGCTCTCGGATAGCAGGGCTAAATTACCGTTGCCCCAGATTATACCAGCAAAACGCAAAACGGTTTTGGGCCCAGGCTGAGCTGCTGAAGTAAAGGGTGCCGTGAGAAAATACAACTGATCACGTTCTGCTACCTGATTTTTTGGATCTCCACCGTCAAGAGCCTCTACCCACATCAGCGTTGCCGGGACATCGGCTCTCCAGCTAAAGTTGCGCGGGCCTGTCCGCACAGCTCCCATGCCCAAAGGCAATTTCTCACTTGCTGCAATATCAGCTATCAACTGCACTCTAACGTCTTTCAGGTCAACCACATCCACACGCTGTGCAAAACGTTGAAAGGGTACTATGTAGGAAAATGGTTTGACTATAGTGTTAACCAGAAGATAATTACCGTCGGGCGAGGGATCAAATGTCCAGATAATGCCAGGCTTGGCCAAAGGCTTTTGGCTACCGTCAATGCCAACCATCATCAGCTGTGCGGTAGCGTAATACTCGAACATAGCCTCATCCGAAGCGTCGCGCAACAGATCCTGAAAAGTGCGAACTGCAGCCTGCTGGCCAATGCTTTCCTGAGCCAACGGGCCAATGGGTATGGTCGGTTTAACAGGAGCAGAACCTTTGTCTGGGACAATCACCGAAACAATGATGTGACGGCTATCGGGTAACCAGCGGAGAGTGGTACCCATCACGGCATTCACCACAGCATCAGTGAGCGGAATTGCCTTTTGTGTGGAAACATCTGCATACCAAAGACTTATGCCTTCTGTTGTGGTGTGGGTGAAGGCAAGCTTTTTTCCGTCGGGACTCCAGCTGAAGTTGCTAAGCCGGGCATCCGCAGGCAGCTCGTTGACCGGTACTGACCAATTTGCATTGAGCGTTGTGAATTCAACCCGACTGGCATGTCTTGACCTTGAGGGACCATGAGTGGCTGGGTTGAAACGAATGCCTGCCAACCTGAGTTCGGGCTCGGACATTTCCGCAATGGTCTGTAATCCACTGTAATGCAATATGGCTGCATGGGTGCGATCGGGGCTGACAACAAAACCAGGGGTGGCTGGCGCATCGACCAGCTCAACGATTTCGGCCGGAGGCAACATATAGGCGAGCTGGGCAAATGTTGTGGTATAAGATCCGACAAGTAAGACTGTCACTGTGATCAGCCATCGCAGGTGAGCCATGCTGAAAACCAGAAATAGCTTGAGGTTACACTTCATGGTTTAGATTCTTTGCGTTAATAAAAGGACAAGGTATCAGGTTCAGGATGATGCAAGATACATTCAATCCTTGGCTCTCCCGATGGGCAATCGATAAAGGCTACTTGTCGTTCAGTTTACGGATAATCAAATCGTCCATAAAGACCGTATCAGTACTGCTGTTCCACAGATAAACCCGGAATACCCTGTTGTCGGTTTCGGGAATTACTATCTCGAGCCGCATCCGGCCCCAGCCCTGCGCGTCGAGGCTGTCGGGCTCGGATTGCAATTTGTATAGCGATTCCACATTGCGCCCTGCTATTACTACTGCGCCTCCGCCCCATGCCGGTTTTTTCCAGGCGCTGATCTCAAAATGCTCGCCAGGATTGGCAAAGAAATCGATGCCCGAAGCAAAGGGGTTGCCGGGATGCAGCATGGCCGAATGCCTGCCGTTGCGTACAATGGTGCTGTCGAGGCTTTCAAAGGCCAGAAACTCGTAATAGCGGTCGGGCGAAACGTAATGCGTACGGGCTTCGTTCAGCGCTTCGAAGTCGTTGATGGCCTCGTCGTATATCCAGTTGCGGAGCTTCACCTTTGTGGCATATTCGCCCTTAATAAGCTTGCTGTAATCGAGGGGCTCGAGGAGATCGTAATAAGATTGATCAACGCTCAGCCGTCCGAAACTGGCCCAGTAAGCTTTGCCCGACATCTCGGCAAAGTGAATGATGCCGTATTTGTATTGTGCCGTCTGAAAAAGGTTGAGCATCGCCAGCAGCAGCATGGTAGCCTGTAAAGTTCTGAACACAAGCCTGTTCTTCCGGGCATACCATAGCAGATTAGCCAAAGGCAGGCTCAGCAGCGTGTAGAACTCAATCATGGGGCGCGAGCCGAAACTGCCGCCATAGGTAAAGTCCCACCAGCTGAAGATGATGTAGATGTGCATGGGCAATAAGATTACCACCGGCCAGAAAAACGCTTTAGCTTTTTTAATCAGAAGGGGAATGCCTGCCAGCGCAAACAGCATCACGGGGGTGTAAATCAGCCAACCTTTGCGGTAGCTGAACAATCCGCGCCAAATGCGTGGCCGGTCGAAAAAGAAGCCTTCCTGTCCGTAAGAATAAAACAGCCAGCTCCCTGTGTTAGCTTTCCAGAAAAATAATTGCGGTAGTATTATGATGAAGGCGGCTAACAGAATGATGAGGATATGCTGCCATTGCGCCATCAGCATTTTCATTTGTTGCCAAACACCCTTTTCTTGCACATTCCAGAGGATAAAGAATAAGGCTATAATGCCGTTGGTGGGCCGGATGAGAACGATCAGACCCGAAACAAGCCCTAGCAATAGTGCCGTTTTAGGGTTTTGCTCATTGTGCCAGCTGGAACTGAGCAGGATGAAAAAGCTGAACAGACTGAAGTTGAAGGCATGCGACATGGCTGCTTCGAGCGTGGAATAATAGAAAAGGTTAGTCCCCAGCACGATGATTAGCAGCACAAATGAGGTAATCGCCTCGTCGAACCAGCGTAGTAAAACCTTCCGAAGCGCAAGCAGTCCGGCCAGCAGGTAGAAAAGCGCACTAAACTGCAGCCAAAACATATAGGGCGGCGAAAAGCCGTCCATGGACCATCCGCCGAGCCAGGCGCTTAGATGCCCGAGCAGGAAAAAAGGCAGGTAAAGGAATGCCAGACCCATGGTCATTTTGATGTACCGACCGCCGGTGGGCGATTCATGCACATGTATTTTGCCGATCCAGCTTTCAGGGTCGTGTCCAACGAATGAGAAGCTCAGATCGTGATGAATGAAAGCGGCCGGAAGATAGCAGTAGTAGCCAATCACATCGTGAGCCACAATATCCTGATGCTTTTTCCAGCGGCCATTATTCATATTGGTGGCAATAATCGCTAAGGCAATAAAACCAATTGCCAGCATGGAAGCATGCGGAAGCTTCTGCCTTAGGTGCTCAGAGGCGCTTTTGAGCTGTGTCGAAATCAAACTAAAGTAAGGCTTCATAGGCCGCGGCAGAAGTTAGGTAATCGGGATGCAAAAATCCCGAAAAAACTGCTTACGACCAACCCAGTTTTTCCTCAAACATATCGTCCACCATTTTGCTCAGCAGGTCGCAGCCGTGGGCAAAACGGCGGTTGGCGTTGTCAGCCTCCTTGTAGGTGAAGTGCAGGTCTTTGTAGTCGCCGCGTTTGGGAATGAGCGCCATGGCTTCGGTAAATGCTTCCTCGGGTGTGTGTATGCCGTTGAGGCCGAAGCGTTTGTGAAGTTCCACCAGCTGTTCGAAAGCACTGTGTGAAAGCGGCCCATTGAGCTGTTTTCGAATGGGCTGCATGCGTTTTTGCGAGTTGGTGAAGCTTCCGCCCGTCTCCCATGGCAGGGAGGCCGGCATCACCAGATGGGCCAGTTTGGCCGTTTCGCTCATGTAGAGGTCCTGAACCATGATGAAATCGAGCCGCCTGAGCGCTTGAATTTCATTTGCCTTGTCCATAGCACAGCCGGCAGGGTCTTCACCGAAGATGAAGGCATTCCTGATGCGACCGCTCTCGTAGTGCTTGTAAACGCTGTTCACCGCAAAGGGCAGCTCGTCCACCTTCCACAGCTTTTGCATAGTAAACTGCAGGTCCTCGTCGAGGATGGGCTGGGCGTCAACGCCGATTTTGTGGCACATGCCCATGCTTAAAATGCCGTGGCTGTTGGCTTTTTCCTTCAGGGCGATGAGGCCGCTGGCCGTTTTACCCAGCTTGCCGCACAGCATGGCCATATTGTGCATCGCCATGCTGGCATTGGCCGAAAGTTCCTTCTCTTCAAAGATCAGCAGGCTGCTCATTTCGTCGCGGTACTCGTGTGCAAAGGCGGCAACAGTTTCTTCCGAAACCCCTGCAAAATGCAATAACTTGCCGAAGTCGTCGCGCATCATGGCCTGGCTGTATTCGTCCCAACCCTCTGTTCGGGTGTTCACAAACTGGTAATCAACAAGCTTCTCAAGGATCAGGTAGTGGTTTACGGCCTTGATGAACCAGAAGTAGTTCTGCACGGCAATAACCTTGTCGGCCTTGCGTGCAAACTGGCATTCGGGTTTGGTAGTGATGAGTACAACTTCCAGCCCTTCGCTGTATTTTGTACTGAATATCAGGTGATTGATAACAGGGTGGTCGAGGTTTAGGTCGGCACCAGCCACAAAGATTTTCGATGCTCCGCGTATGTCGCAATACACAGCGTTTTCGTTGGAGTTGTGGAAGTAGCCCTCGCCCCGACCCATGTAGTGGAAACTGCTGGCATTGTTGGTTTTCACTCCGCCCCTGGCCAGTTTCTGAATCATGTAAAGCTCTTCGTTGGTGAGGCGAGCTCCGCCGAAAAAGGCGTTCTCATCGGGTTTTACGGCTCTGATTCGCTGCTCAATGAGGTTGTAAGCCTCGCCGAAGCTGATGGGCTTCCACTGATTGCCATCGCGCAGCATGGGTTGTTTAAGACGACCGGGCTGACTGAAAAATTTATACCCAAACATCTGCCTGCGGTTGATAAGTCCAAGCCTGTTGAGATTGCCCTCTCTTGGTGAAGCGCCGTAGAAGCGCCCACGATAGTGATGCAGGTTCACCTCGTAACCCTCCGAGCCAAACATGTCGATTGCTTCGAGGGTTTCCAAAGGCAGTGGCCCCGGCTTGTAGTCGTAGTTTTCCATGATTGCACCTGTGGGGCAGGCGGTGATGCAAAGCCCGCAGCTGTCGCAGCTGGTTTCCTGCAGCGGTTTTTTGAGGGCGGGAGCTACATAGCTTTTAAACCCGCGGTTAATCAATCCAAGCGCCCCAGCACCATTCACTTCGCGGCAAATGCGGATGCAACGCGAACAAAGGATGCATTTGTTATTGTCGATCTCAACAAAGGGATGCCTGAAGTCGATTTCGAACTCGTGGAATTCACCTGCAAAACGTTTTTGGTCAGCGCCATATGCGGTGGAGTGTTTTTTCAGGTCGCAGGTGTAGAGGGCTGTGCAACCGCACTCGAGGCAGCGGCTGGCTTCCATCTGCGCCACAAATTCGTTGGCATAACCCAGCTCGACCTCGGCAAAGCCGTTGCGCTCGTGTGCCTCGAGCACGGGCATTTCCTGTCTCTTCTGATGCGGAAAACGATGCTTGTAATCGTCCGTTATCTGGGTTTTAAAATTATCCTTCTTGCTTAAAAACTCTTTGGGCGCTGGCTCTATAGGCAGGCCGCTAAGGTACTGATGGCAAGAGCGGGCGGCAATCTTAGCCTGTGCTATGGCTTCGATGATGGTGGCCGGACCGGTTACGCCGTCGCCTGCAGCAAACACCGAAGTAATGCCTGTCTGAAGAGTTTTGGGATTGGCATCTATATCGCCCCAGCGGTTGATCTTCAGCTGGCCCTCTTTGGTGTTGGAGTTAATGTTGTCGATAAAGTTGACATCGGTCTTCTGACCAATGGCTGCAAGCACGATGTCGGCTTTAATTTCGAACTCCGAGCCGGGTACAGGCACGGGCCGGCGGCGGCCACTGGCATCGGGTTCGCCAAGTTCCATGCGGATAAGGCGCATGGCTTCCACCTCGCCTTTTTTGTTTTTCAGGATTTCGACAGGATTGGTCAGGAAAAGGTATTCAACCCCTTCTATTTTCGACTCGTGTATTTCGATGGGATTGGCTGGCATTTCCTTCTCGGTGCGGCGATAGACCACATATACCCTGTCGGCCTTGCACCGCACAGAAGTACGGCAGCAGTCCATGGCCGTATTGCCACCCCCGACCACCACCACGGTCTTGCCGCTGAAGTCGTACTTCTGGCCGGTCATCTCCATGTTTTTCAAAAACTCGATACCGGGGAAAACATTTATGGCGTCGTCTCCCGTACAGCCCACGCTAAGGCCTTTTTGCGAGCCTATGGTAAGCACCGTGGCATCGTAATCTTCCTGTATCTCTTTGTAGCTCAGGTTGTCGCCGAGCATTTTGTTGCAATGGAGCCCTACCCCAAGGCTGGTGATGTTTTCCACTTCCTTGTCGAGGAGATCGTTGGGCAGGCGGTATTCGGGTATGCCGTAGCGCAGCCAGCCGCCTGGGGCAGGGGCTGCTTCGAAAATGTCTACATCATGGCCTTCGAGGCGCAGGAAATAGGCCGTCGAAAGCCCGCCCGGACCGCCTCCGATTACCGCAACCTTTTTTCCTGTGGGCGGCTTGAGCACAGGCACAAATTTTTCTGTCGATTCCAGGTCGCGGTCCGAGGCAAAGCGTTTCAGGTAGTCGATACCCACGGCTGCGCCTTCATCCATCAGGTTGCGGCGGCAGGCGGCTTCGCATGGACGCACGCACACACGTCCGCAAATGGCAGGCAAGGGATTGGTTTCCTTGATGAGGGCAACGGCATCGCTGTATCGGCCCGTGTCGATGAGCGAAATGTAGCCTTGCACGTCAACCCCGGCGGGGCAGGTTTGCTTGCAAGGTCCAAGGCAGTCGGCGTAATGATTGCTTAGCAACAGCTCAAGAGCCGATCTGCGCGCTTCCTTCACTGCCAGCGTTTCGGTATTCACTTCCATGCCAGGGGTGATATAGGTTGAGCACGAAGGCTGATGGCCGCGCATACCAACCACTTCTACCACACATACATAGCAGGACGAAAATGGTTCTATCCGGGGGTCGTGACATAAGGTGGGAATCTCGATACCATGTCTGCTTGCGCATTCCAGAATCGTTTCACCCTCGAAACCGCTGACGGTCTGGCCGTTTAGTTTGATGTTAATATATTGACTCATAATTAGATGCTTGTGATTGATTATTCGACCAACACCGCTTCGAAACGGCATACCTGATAACATTCGCCGCACTGTATGCAGGCTTCCTGCTTGATATGGTGCACTTCTTTGCGACTGCCGCTGATGGCATCCGACGGGCATTTGACGGCGCATACCGTACATCCCGTGCATTTTTCCGGATCGATACTGTAGTGCAGCAAGGGCTTGCATACCTTGACCGGACAGCGTTTCTCGTAGATGTGGGCTTCGTATTCTTCCCTGAAATAGCGCAAGGTGGTCAGTACGGGATTGGGTGCCGTTTGACCCAGACCGCAAAGCGAATTATTCTTGATTTGAGCGGCAAGGGTTTCGAGGGTTTCAATATCTACGGGTTTTCCATTGCCCTCGGTGATGCGTTCAAGTATTTCGAGCATTCGTTTGGTGCCAACGCGGCAAAATGTACACTTGCCGCACGACTCTTCTTGTGTAAAATGCAGGAAAAACTTAGCCAGATCGACCATACAGGTGGTTTCGTCCATCACTACCATACCGCCCGAGCCCATGATTGCACCTGTAGCGTTAACCGAATCGTAATCAACCGGGGTGTGTCCAAGGCTGGCGGGTATGCAGCCTCCCGAAGGCCCGCCGAGCTGAACGGCCTTGAAGGCTTTACCGCTCTTGATGCCGCCTCCCAGCTTGAAGATGATGTCGTTGATGGTTACACCCATGGGCACCTCCACCAAACCACCGTTGCGTATCTTGCCTGTGAGGGCAAACACCTTAGTGCCTTTGCTTTTTTCGGTGCCGTAGGCGGCATAGGCCTCTGGTCCGTGGTTGATAATCCATGGCACATTGGCCCAGGTTTCTACATTGTTGATGTTGGTGGGCTTGCCCCAAAGGCCCGAAACGGCAGGGAAGGGCGGGCGTTTTCGCGGCATGCCCCTTCGTCCTTCGATGGATGCAATGAGTGCTGTTTCCTCTCCGCATACGAAAGCCCCTGCACCTTCCTTGACAATGATGTCGAAGCTAAAATCGGTATTCTCCGAAAGTTTTCTGCCCAGATATCCTTTTGCTCTTGCCTGTTCGATGGCTATATTAAGGCGCTTGATTGCCAGCGGGTATTCAGCCCGGCAATAGATGTAACCTTTTTGTGCGCCAATGGCATAACCGCCTATCATCATGCCCTCTAGCACGGCATGGGGGTCGCCTTCGAGCAGGCTGCGGTCCATGAAGGCGCCGGGGTCGCCCTCGTCGGCATTACAGATAATGTATTTTTCGTCCGACTCGCTCTGGGCAGCAAATTTCCATTTTAGTCCGGTGGGGAAGCCTCCGCCGCCCCTTCCGCGCAATCCCGAAGCGGTGACCATTTCGATTACCTGAGCCGGACTTAAGCTGTTGTTCAGTATTTTTTTGATGGCCTTATAAGCACCTGCCTGCTCTGATGCTTCGAGCGATTCAGGGTCGATGAGGCCGCAATTGCGCAAAGCAATTTTAACCTGGCCATCGAAGAAATAATCCTCAGTGCCTTCGAAGGCGCTGGCGCTTACTGCGTTTTCGTTGTCTATTTCGCGATTTAACAGATGTTTGCTCAGGGTTTCGACCACCTTATCCTCGGTCATATCGCCATAAATCACGCTGCCATGCGCGTCGCGAATCTCGACCAATGGTTCTTTGTAGCACATGCCAATGCAGCTGGTGCGCTCCAGCTCAAAGTCGAAGCCTGGCATACCAAGCATTTGCTGTACTTTTTCGTAGGTTTTCGATGCGCCGGCTGCAATGCCGCAACTTCCCAGTCCGACAATTACTTTAGGTTTAATGGTTTTTGTTTCCATATTATTCTTTGTTGCGGCAGGTTTCGTTTTTCAGGTCTTTCACAATGCGCGAGGCTATCTTACCTGTCAGCTTACCATGGGTATTATCGCCGATCATCATCACCGGCGCCAGCGAGCAGCAGCCGAGGCAAGCCACCGATTCGAGGGTAAACATGCCGTCGGGGGTAGTTTCACCTTCCGGAATTTGCAGCGTGTCTTTCAGCGCATCGGTTATGGCGTTGGCATTTTGCACGTGGCAGGCCGTACCGTGGCAAACCTTGATGATGTGTTTCCCGACTGGCTTCAGCCTGAACTGTGCGTAGAAAGTGGCCACTCCATAGATATCGGAAACAGGCACACCCGTAGCCTCCGAAATCATTAGAAAGGCGTCCTCCGGGAGATAGCCGTATAAGTTCTGGGCAGCCTGAAGCAGGGGTATCAACTTGCTGCTATCGTACTTGTGGCCTTCGAGCAGTGCTTTTAGCTGCTCCATATCGGCCTTGCCATTGGCTTGGGGTCGGGTTTTCAGCAATTGCCTTTGTATGCGCATAAATTCTTTGCTTTAGCGTGTTGAGCAGCCTAAATTATTCGATTAAGCTCAACGCAATCGGATGCATCTGCCAAGGCGCAGAAATTTATAAGCAATCTAAATAAGATCAGGGTATATATAGCTGGTTAACAATGTAATAGCGCGTTAAAACACACCTCTTCGAATTTCGTTTTTCGCAACCACTCTCAAGATTGCGATGATATAGGTGAATCACCTAATAGCGCTGTAAAAGCTAATAATAAGTTTGTTGCAACAAAACGAAAAGAAATCCCAGAATGAATGCGTTTTGCTAAGGTTGCCGTTATTTCTTTTCTGCTTTCTCATAAACCTCTTGAAATTCAGGGCTGTAGCTGGCCATGAAATCCTCTGCCTTTTCCACCATCGATTTTGATCCAATAAATAAAGGAGTACGCTGGTGAATGTGTTCGGGTTTAATGTCAAGGATGCGACGAAAACCGTCGGAAGCTTTGGCGCCGGCTTGTTCGGCAATGAAGGCCATAGGAATACATTCGTAAAGCAGTCGGAGTTTACCGGCAGGGTTCTTTTTGGTGCCCGGATAAATGTATATTCCACCTCTCAGCAGGTTGCGGTGAAAGTCGGAAATGAGCGAACCGATGTAGCGTGTGGTATAAGGG
>DAIOUP010000032.1:0-10026 GCA_036759465.1 Bacteroidales bacterium | reverse complement strand
CCTAAATTGTGGTATGTTGATACTGAATTGTATTTTTGTGTTAAAAAAAACTAAATTCGTTTTCTTAACCAATTGCAAGCGCTTAATCTAAGTAAAACACTCGTAATGAGCATTTTATACGAATTAACAACCTTTCCTGTCAAGTCCAATTCAAACCAGCATCAGATATGATGAATACCTTTACCTCCCCCGGGAGATCGGGATTATTGCGGCATGTCATCACTTTTGTCATGATATTGCTGTTGTTTTCGATTTCCCGTTTAGGGGCACAAACCCCAGAAGCGGAGAAAAACTTCCAGCAATGTAAGGCCTGTCACAACATTGAGGGTCCCAAGCTCGTGGGTCCTAACCTGGTCGGCGTAACGCAGCGTCATACTCAGGAATGGCTGATTCGTTTCATCCGCAATTCGCAGGAGATGATTCAGGCCGGAGACCCTGAGGCCGTCAAACTTTGGGAAGAGAACAACCGAATCCCCATGCCTCCGCACAACCTGACGGATGAGCAGATTATCGACATCCTGAAGTATATCGATAATGGCGGAAAAGTAGCTCCCGAATATCTGGCAGCCGACCAAACCGACGAAGCAAAAGCAGCCCAGGCAGCCCTTGCGGCGCAAATTGCCGCAGAACAGGAGGCACGGCAAATTCGTCTTCAGGAGATTGAGCGCGATGCCAACAGAAACTTCGGAACCACTTTTTTCATTTCGTTGATCGTGCTGTTTCTTGCATTGTTCGATCTCTTTGTCACCAAAGTGGTCAAAGCAAAGTTTGTTCACATTACAATGAGTCTTGTGGCAGTGTTTATCATCATCGAAATCACCTACAAAGAAGCCACGGCACTTGGTCGTCAGCAGTATTATCAGCCAACACAGCCGGTGTGGTTCTCGCATAAGGTGCATGCCGAGCAGAACCATATCGATTGCAAGTATTGTCACACGGGTGCTGACAATGACAAGCAGGCCGGTATCCCGAACGCCGGTTTGTGCATGAATTGCCACAATGTAGTGCGGCAGGGAAAGATTACCGGAACGGAAGAAATTGCAAAAGTTATCAAGGCATGGGAAACAGGACAACCCATCGAATGGGTGAGGGTGCACAACCTGCCCGATCATGTTTATTTCAATCATGCACAGCATGTGAATGCAGGCAAACTAGATTGCGCCGAGTGTCACGGAAAAGTTGAGACGATGCACGAAGTAATGCAGGTGAACAGCCTCAGCATGGGATGGTGCCTCGATTGCCATCGCACGCGTGAGGTTCAGTTTGCCAACAATGGTTTTTACGAAACCTACGCCAAACTGCACGAGCAATTCAAAAATGGCCAGATTCGCAGGGTAACCCCGGATATGGTTGGCGGCGGCGAATGCATGAAGTGTCACTATTAAGCCAAAAAAAATCCTGATGGAAAAGAAATATTTCAGAAGCCTCGAAGAGCTCAGCATCGATCTGGAGCGGGAGGAAAACAAAACTTACGGCGACAAAAAGTTTATCATGCAGCTCCAGCAGGAAAGCAAGTCGGATGCCACATCGCGACGCGATTTCCTGAAAGCTTTTGGATTTACCATTGCTTCGGCAGCCATTGCCACCAGCTGCGAACAACCAGTACGCAAAGCCATCCCGCTGCTTGTGCAGCCCGAAGGCATCATTCCCGGTAAAGCTGTTTATTATGCTTCATCCTATTTCGATGGTGTCGACTATTGCAGTGTACTGGTAAAGGTGCGCGATGGAAGGCCTATTAAGATCGAGGGCAATAAGCTTTCATCAGTAACCCGGGGTGGCACTAGCGCCCGCGCTCAGGCATCGGTGCTCGATTTGTACGATGATATTCGGTATAAATCGCCAAAAGCAGCTGGCAACGACAGCGAATGGAACGCCGTAGATGCTGAAATTGCGGGCAAACTTGCCACTGTGAAGGGAAAGGGCGGACGCATCGTATTGCTCACGCCTACAGTCGCCAGTCTGGGCTCACAAGCCGCCATCAATGAGTTTGTAAAAGTATATCCCGAAACCACTCATATACAATATGATGTGCTTTCGGCTGCAGGGATGCTCAAAGCCAACGAGATAAGCTTTGGCAAAGCATTTATTCCCTCATATCGATTCGACAAAGCCAACCTCATCGTAAGTTTTGATGCCGATTTTCTTGGCACATGGCTTTCGCCGGTTGAGTTTGCCTCGCAATATGCTCAGGGCCGGAAACTGAGCGATGAAAAGAAAAATATGTCGCGCCACATCCAGATCGAAGGCCACTTCTCGATGACAGGCTCCAATGCCGACGAGCGTTTGCAGCTACGTCCCTCACAGCAAAAGGCTGTGCTGGCAGGGCTTATGAACGCACTCAAAGCCAGTGCAGGTATGGGTCTGGCAACCGATGCAGTCCTGCCGGTCGATGTTAATCGCCTGGCCACAGAGCTTTGGGAAAATGCCGGCAAATCGCTGGTTGTATGTGGGAGCAACGATACTGAGGCTCAGCTTATGGTTAATGCCATCAATCAGCTGCTCAGCAATTACGGCAATACCATCGAAACCGACATTCATTTTAAGCTGCGTAAAGCCGATGATGCCCAAATGGCCGGCCTGCTTGCTGATATGCAGGGTGGTAAGGTGGATGCTCTCCTCGTTTGGGACGTTAATCCGGCATACGATTTTCCGGGTTTTGCCGAAGCCATGGCTAAGGTTCCACTCAAGATCTCGTTGGCTGTGCATCGGGACGAAACGGCGGAATCCGCAGATTACGTTTGCCCCGACCATCATTACCTCGAAAACTGGGGCGATGTGGAAGTGAAAACAGGCACTTATTCCACCGCTCAGCCTGCAATCAGGCCTATATTCAACACCAGAGCGGCACAGACGAGCCTCCTCAAATGGGCCGGACAGGAAATTGAATACAGAACTTTCCTGCAGAATGTTTGGGAAAGCACCATTTATCCTAAATCAGGTTTTGCTGGATCATTCACAGCTTTCTGGAACAAATGCATCCACGATGGCGTTTTCGAAACTTCGGAGAGAGAAGCCACAGTTAGCCCGAAAGCAGTGGAAGCCGCTTCGGCCATTAATATTGGCAATTCGGGAAATGACGAACTCGAAGTGGTGCTCTACACCACCGTCGGCGTAGGCACCGGCAAGCATGGCAACAACCCCTGGCTGCAGGAATTGCCCGATCCGGTGAGCAAGGCCTGCTGGGACAATTATGTAGCCATTTCGCCGCGGCTTGCCGACGAACTGGGCGTTAAAGACGAAATGCTCGTTAGTGTCAACGGCGTTGAGCTTCCTGCGCTCATCCAACCCGGTCAGGAATACAAAACGCTGGGGGTTGCGCTTGGCTACGGTCACACGGTTGGCGGCGCTGCTTCCAAAGGCGTTGGAAAAAATGCTTATCCGCTGCTAGGAATTCACAATGGCCTTCGTCAATTGAATGTCAAAGGTGTTGATCTTAAGGTAATTGGCGGTAAGTATCGCGTTGCCCGCACTCAAACCCATCATAGTATGGAAGGCAGGGCCATTGTGCGCGAGACCACATTGGCTGAATGGAAAGAAAACCCCATGGCCGGTAACGAGGTTCGCAAGGAGATACAGGAACACCTCAAGACGCTCTACCCAAAAGCCAGTTTCGACGGGTTGCACTGGGGTATGGCCATCGACCTGAACAGCTGCACCGGCTGCAATGCTTGCGTGGTGGCCTGCTCGTCCGAAAATAACGTTCCGGTTGTTGGCAAGGAGCAGGTGCTCATGGTACGCGAAATGCACTGGATAAGGATCGACCGCTATTATACCGGCGATCCCGATAACCCGGCAATCGTTCGCCAACCCGTGATGTGTCAGCACTGCGACAATGCACCCTGCGAGAATGTTTGCCCCGTGGCTGCCACAACGCACAGTTCCGAAGGCATCAACCAGATGGCCTACAATCGCTGTATCGGCACCCGTTACTGTGCAAACAACTGTCCATACAAGGTGCGTCGTTTCAACTTCTTCGACTATACAACCGCCGATACCTTCAAAGGCAACACGCACGATACGGTTGAGATGACCACCGACCTGCGCCGTATGGTCCTCAATCCCGATGTAACGGTAAGGGCTAAAGGGGTGATTGAAAAGTGCTCCTTCTGCGTTCAGCGTATTCAGGAAAAGAAGCTCGAAGCGAAAAAAGAAGGCCGTCAGTTGCGCGATGGCGAAGTGGTGCCGGCTTGTGCTCAGGCATGCCCGTCGCAGGCCATTATCTTCGGCAACCTCAACGACAAGGACAGCAGGGTATCGAAATACTATGCTGACCAGCGCAATTATCACCTGCTTGAGGAGTTGCATACACTCCCCTCAGTTGGCTATCTGACTAAAGTAAAGAACACCTCCGTATAACCAAAAATCGAAGCATAATGTACGTATCTCCACTTAGAGAACCGCTCATAAAGGGAGGGAAAACCTACAGCCAGGTAACCCGCGATATCCTGGCTCCCATGGCGGGAAAACCGTCGATTTACTGGTACATCGGCATCACCATCGCCGGAATTGCGGCCCTTATCGGTGCATTTACCTCATACCTGACAGTGTATAAAGGTATAGGCACCTGGGGCCTCAACAGAACCATCGGATGGGGCTGGGACATCACCAACTTTGTTTGGTGGGTCGGTATCGGTCACGCTGGCACCTTTATCTCAGCAATTCTGCTGCTTTTCAGACAAAAATGGAGAACTTCCATCAACCGCTCGGCCGAAGCAATGACCCTCATCGCCATTGCCGCCGCAGGCTTTTTCCCGCTCATCCATATGGGACGTCTGCTGCTTGGCTTTTTCATATTTCCATATCCCAATACCCGCGCACTGTGGGTCAACTTTAACTCTCCATTGCTTTGGGACGTCTTTGCCATCACGACTTATTTTCTCGTTTCGCTGGTTTTCTGGTATGTGGGTCTCATCCCCGATATCGCCACCGTACGCGATAAAGCCAAAAACAAAATCCGCAAAGCCATCTACGGTTTTCTAAGCTTTGGCTGGACAGGCACTGCAAAAAACTGGGCAAGGCACGAAACAGTCAGTCTCATCCTTGCAGGATTGGCAGCACCGCTCGTGCTCTCTGTGCACACCATCGTGAGCTTCGACTTTGCCACCTCGGTTATACCCGGTTGGCACACCACCATCTTTCCGCCATATTTCGTATCGGGAGCTATTTTTTCCGGCTTTGCAATGGTATTAACCTTGCTTATTGTGGCGCGCAAAGCGCTAAATCTCGAAGAGTATATCACGGTAGCTCATGTGGAATCGATGACAAAAATCATCATCCTGACCGGCTCTATTGTTGGTATAGCATATCTCACCGAGTTTTTCATTGCATGGTATTCGGGCGTTGTTTATGAACAGTATGCTTTCATCAACAGGGCGTTTGGCCCTTATGCCTGGGCTTACTGGATCATGATGACCTGCAACGTAGTAACCCCGCAACTGTTCTGGTTTAAGAAAGTGAGAACCAATATGGTGGTGGTATTCATCATCTCAATCTTTGTAAACATCGGAATGTGGTTCGAGCGTTTTGTGATTGTGGTTACATCGCTCCACCGCGACTATCTGCCTTCAAGCTGGTCGATGTATTCGGCCACCTGGGTGGAAGTTGGGCTATACATTGGAACACTTGGGATTTTCTTTACTGCCTTCCTCCTCTTTGTCAGGGTATTCCCGGTAGTAGCCATTGCCGAAGTGAAAAGCGTACTGAAATCGTCAGGCGACAATAAAAAGCACGATCACCATGAGCACTAAGAAAATTATCACCGCTTATTATCTTGATGAGTCCGAATTGCTGAAGGGTATTCATCATATGCGCAAAAAGGGCGTTCAGGTTGCCGATGTGCTGAGCCCGTTCCCTGTTCATGGCCTCGACAAAGCACTCGGACTTCGCCGTTCGCGTCTCACGCGTGTGGCTTTTGCCGGAGGCGCTGTCGGAGGTATTCTGGGCTTTCTTTTTCAGGCCTGGGTGTTCACAGCAGCCTATCCCATAAACTTTGGCGGTAAGCCTTTCTTCTCAGTACCGTCTTTTATGCCGGTAACATTTGAGCTTACAGTGCTTTTTGCGGCTTTCTCCATGGTAATTGCCTACTTTATCAGTCACAATATTGGGCCTGGTGCCAAACCCCTCATTCACGACGAACGCACAACCGACGACCATTTTCTCGTCGTTGTAGCTCTGCCCGACAATGAACAACAGCAGGCCGAGAACATTAAAAACGTAATGACCGAGGCCGGAGCCGAAGGTATAACCATCAAAGAACTGAGCCATGAATAAGACACTGAGCATCAATAAGAAAACCTATACTATTCTGGGTTTGATGATCGGCATCGGCCTGCTCTCGCTAATTATTGCACTCATTGCAGGTGTCGAAGGGAAACGGATAGCCGCAAACCTGCTTCTCAACAACTATTATTTCCTTAGCCTGGGCCTCATCGGCTTGTTTTTCGTTGCCGTGCACTCCATAAGCGAGTCGGGATGGCACACCAGCGTTCAGCGTGTGGGCGAAGGCATGTCGGCCTTTATTCCTGTGGGCGCTGCATTGCTGCTGGTGTTCTTCCTTCTGGGCGGACTGCACAGCATCTTCCCCTGGACACATGAGGAGCATTTGGATGCCTTGTTGCTCAAAAAGCAACCTTACCTCAATGAACCGTTTTTCTATATCAGGGCCGTTGTTATTTTAGCGGCATGGTCAGTGCTTGCGCATTTTATTCGTAAGGCCTCGCTGGGTTTGGACACAGGGGACCTGAACTATTTCAAACAACTGCGCGTGCGCTCAGCCATTTTTGTTGTGGTTTATGCGCTTACCAGCGTGGTTTCGGCCTGGGACTGGCTCATGTCGCTCGATCCGCACTGGTTCAGTACCCTTTATGGCTGGTATGCATTCAGTTCGATGTTGGCCGCCGGTGTTGCAGTATATATTATCATTCTCTATATTCTCAAGCAAATGGGGTATATGGAGCACGTCAACAAAGAGCATCTTCATGACCTCGGCAAATACCTCTTTGGTTTCAGCATTTTCTGGGCCTATCTGTGGTTTGCTCAATACCTGCTCATCTGGTATGCCAATATTCCTGAAGAAACAGTATATTACTACTACAGGCTGAAGGATTTTCCGGTAATGTTTTACCTGAACCTCGTTCTCTGTTTTGTACTTCCGTTCTTTGCGCTCATGACGCGCAACTCGAAGCGTACATTCACCGTAATGGTGCCTGTGTCGGTCATCGTATTCATTGGCCACTGGGTCGATCTTTACCAAATGATCATGCCCGGAGCGGTCGGCATTGAAAAGGCTGGCTTTGGTCTGCTTGAGATTGGACTGACCATCGGATACTCCGGCCTTTTCATGCTCGTTACATTATACGCCATGAGTAAGGCTGCACTTTTGCCCGAGAAGCATCCCTTCTACAAGGAAAGTCTTGATTACCACACTAATTACTGATGACACCAGCGCCTGTTAACTGAAAAAATCACGAAAAAATGAAAATCCTTAATACGATAGCTCTGCTGGCGTTGCTTTCGCTGTTGATAAGCTCATGCAACAAGGATAAAAACCATCCGGGGTATATTTATTTCCCCGACATGCATTATGCTGTTTCTTATGAGACGTACTCGGAAAATCCGGTGTTTGCGGAGGGAAAAACCAACAGGCTGCCGGCCGAAGGAACCATCTTTCGCGGAGGTCCTGAACCTTACCCCTACAAGGCCAAATCGTTCGAAGATCAGCAGCGCGCCGGCCTCGAACTGATTAATCCCGTGGCGCTCGACGAGCAGGTACTCGCCAAAGGCAAAGAACAGTATGAAATTTTCTGCAAGGTTTGCCATGGGGTAGCCGGAAAAGGCGATGGACACCTGTACACCAGCGGACTTTTTGTTGCCAAACCCACTTCCCTTGTCGAAGATTACGTGAAAAACAAGCCCGATGGTGAGATATACCACGTAATCACCAAAGGATCATTGTCGGGCTTGATGGGCGCTCATGCGGGACAAATATTGCCCGAGAACAGGTGGAAGATTATACACTACGTGCGATCGCTTCAGAAATAAGTCAATATTATTGCTGAAAACATAGTGAGCCTCCTGAACGACTTCGGGGGGCTTTTTGCTCGGAAAACAAGTCTATGTCAGAGTTAAGTATTACAAAAGGAGTCATCGCCTCCCTGAGCTATCGGCTCAGCAATGCGAAAACAGGGCAAACGATAGGCAATTATGAGGAACAGGACCTGCTTTTTGGCTATGGAATGTTGCTCGACGGTTTCGAGAATAATCTGAAAGGCACTGAGGCCGGACAGGAATTCAGCTTCGAGCTTTCGGCTGCCGATGCCTATGGGTCAATCAACCCAAAAGCGATGGTCTATGTGCCAATTGAGAACTTTGCCGATGAGCATGGAAATCTCGATTTTGAAGCCCTCAAAACAGGCAATATCTTCCCGATGGGCGATGCACAGGGTAACCGGTATTATGGTAAAATTGTTGAAGTACACGACGATAAGGTGAAGATGGATTTCAATCATCATCTGGCTGGTATTGATTTACTGTTCAGCGGTAAGGTTATCAGACTTAGGCAGGCTACGAATGAAGAAATTCATGCTATTTTGCAACCTGAATAAATGGCAGGCGATATGAAAAACACCAAACTATCGATTTTCTTTTTGCTCCTTTTTGCCGCAGGCTGTGCGTCCGGACCAGAAAAGTCATCCGAAATGCAGGATACGCTGGCGGATAGTTTATATCTGACCATTAAGGCACAGGGCAAACAAGCGGCCGGACTCAGCTTTTCGGCCCTTAGTCAGCGATTGCAGCACGCCATTGGCGAGCGCGGTCTGGAAGGCGCACTGGCATTTTGTAACGTGCATGCGCTGCCAATTACCGATTCGTTGTCGGAAGCCATGAATGTGAGCATCAGTCGAACTGCATTGCGTTTCCGCAACCCGGAAAACGCTCCTGATGAGCTTGACAGGCAAATAATGGAGCGCTTTCAGCAAATGATAGCCCAATTGGGAAAGGCTTCGGATACTCTCGTCACGAACCTTGATGGCGACATGGTTTATATGGCGCCCATTATCACCTTGCCTGCCTGCCTGCAGTGTCATGGTGTGCCCGAAATGGAAATAAAACCACAGACCATGGATTTGGTTCGTGCTTTATATCCCGACGACAGGGCTATTGGCTTTAGGGAAGGCGAGCTGCGCGGCATGTGGAAGGTGAAGTTTAATGCAGGACAGGGCAGGATACAATGAGCGATAAAGCCTGCGTGCATTGCGGTGCCGACTGTGGCAGCCACCCGGTGGTCTGGAACGACAAAAAGTTTTGCTGTCATGG
This sequence comes from Bacteroidales bacterium, assembly GCA_036759465.1. Taxonomy (GTDB): domain Bacteria; phylum Bacteroidota; class Bacteroidia; order Bacteroidales; family F082; genus JALNZU01. The sequence continues at coordinate 711 of DAIOUP010000032.1, read as the reverse complement.
TTGCAGCACCGTTTATCAGATTCTGCATGAAAAAGATCTGACCTATTATTACAACATCCAGCCGATGGCCGGTGTTAAAATAGAAACCGGCCAGCCGCTGAAGAAATTCGCTTTTCTCGACAACGAGGAAATAGCCTCAAAACTCCTCAGCTTCAACGATGGCAGCATCGCCAAAGTGAAGTTTTTTATCCCTGCCATTCATTGCGCTTCCTGCATCTGGCTGCTCGAACATCTCGAATCACTGAATGATGGGGTTGTATTTTCCTCCGTCAATTTTCCTCGAAAAGAAGTTTCGATCAGTTTCAGACCACATCAGATTAGTCTCCGTCAGTTGGCCGAACTTTTGGCCGCCATTCATTACGTTCCCGAAATCAACCTCAGCCACCTCGACGAGCCCGGAAAGATTCCCACCAATAAAAGCCTGTTGCTCAAACTTGGTATCGCTTCATTTAGCTTCCTGAACATCATGATGTACAGCTTTCCGGAATATGTGCCGGGAGGCCATCTGCTCGAAGAGAATTTTAAGCATATTTTCGGCACACTCAGTTTTATACTCATTCTGCCAGTGGTTTTCTACAGCGCATCCGACTACTACCTGTCGGCATGGAAAGGGTTGAAGCACAAAGTAATAAGTCTCGATGTTCCGATTACACTCGGCATTATCGCCTTGTTCCTCCAAAGCTCTTGGGAGGTATTCAACGGTAACGGGAT
>DAIOUP010000031.1:0-10169 GCA_036759465.1 Bacteroidales bacterium | reverse complement strand
ATGTAGAACATGTTGATGCCGAAATGATTACCTCTACCGGACACCGTCGGTGGGTTGAGATTAAATTCAACAGTGTGCAGTGGGACGACGAACCTGCCGTACTCATCTTTATTGCCGATATCAATCAGCGAAAATCGTATGAGAGCGAGCTGCGCGACCTAAATATCAACCTTGAACTCCGCGTGCATGAGGGGCTCAGGCAAAGGGAACAACAGCAGCAGAAAATCATGCATAAATCGCGCCTCGAAGCGCTTGGGGAGCTGGCCACAGGCATCGCCCACGAAATCAATCAGCCGGTGGGCGGACTGTCGATGAGCCTTGATAACATTCTCGATGAACTTCATTCGGGTAATCTGACAGACACCTATCTCGAGCGAAAAATCAATATGATGTTCGAAGATATCGAGCGGGTCAGGCAGATCATCAATCATGTCCGTCTTTTTGCGCGCGAACAGGACCCTGTACTTCGTAAGGCATTCAGCCTCAATGAAGTTGTGAACAATACGATGAAGCTCATTGAGCGCTCCTATGCCAACAACAACATCGCACTTAAGGCGATACTTTGTCAGCCTGATATCATGCTGTTTGGTAATCCTATGCGCCTCGAGCAGGTGTTGCTTAACCTATTCAGTAATGCAAAATATGCTGTTGAGCAAAAAAGAATCAGAAGCGAATTTGCATATCAACCCGAAATAAACATTGAATGCACCCCCAAAAACGACACTGCGATAATCCGTATTACCGATAATGGTACCGGCATTCCCCCCGAAATTCTGGACTCGATCTTCGACCCCTTTTTCACATCAAAAAAAGCTGAGGAAGGCACCGGCCTGGGCCTGTCGATCAGCTATGGCATTATCACCGAAATGGATGGAACAATTGAGGTGGAGTCAAAAGTAAATGAGTTCACCTCGATTATTATACGCCTGCCCGTTTACCGCACGAAATCAATGGAATAAGCCATGCAAAACCTTCGTATTCTTGTAGTTGACGATGAAATTCGTATGCGCGAAGAGATCGGCGAGTACCTCAGGAAACGTTCCTATGAGGTTCAAACGGCTCCCGATCCCGGCGAAGCAACACGATTACTGCAGCATTTCGATTTTGATATTGCAATTGTCGATATCAAACTGCCCGGCATCAGCGGACTCGAGCTGCTAAAGATCATCCGCGAAGCACACCCTCAGGTTGAGGTTATTATGATTTCGGGGCATGGCGATATGCAAAGCGTAATCGAAGCCATGCGACTGGGTGCCATCGACTTTTTCCAGAAACCTTTCCGTTTGATCGACCTTAATCAGGCCTTGCAGCGCACCCGCCGCTTTATCGAGATCTCGCAGCAGCTGCGTCAAACCAGAAGTACCCTCAACCTGCTCAGCAGTCAGTTCAGGCAGCATAACGGCTCAGCCATGGTCGGCAGCAGCGAAGCCATCCAAAAAGTAACAAGGTTGATGGAAAAGGTGGCCTCCACCGATCATACTTCGGTACTCATCACCGGTGAAAGCGGAACAGGGAAAGAACTTGTTGCAATGGGCATTCACCTGCTCAGCAGCAGAAAAAACAACTTGTTTCACTCGGTCAACTGCTCGGCGGTAACCGAAAGCCTTTTCGAAAGCGAGTTTTTTGGACACAAAAAAGGCGCTTTTACCGGAGCTACCGAAGACCGTCAGGGCTGGTTTGAGGTGGCGTCGGGTGGCACACTCTTTCTCGACGAAATCGGCGACCTTCCGCTTGGCCAGCAGGCCAAGCTGTTACGGGCACTCGAGGAGCGAAAGATCCGCAGGGTAGGGGGGCATCACGAGATAAGTGTCGATGTGCGCGTGATTGCTGCGTCCAACCAACCACTGGAGGAAATGGTCAGCGAAAAGAAGTTTCGTGCCGACCTCTACCACCGTATGAGCACCTTTGTAATACACCTGCCGCCATTACGCGAAAGGGCTGAAGATATCGACCCCATTGCCAATCACTTTACCGCGCTCTACGCCCGGTCGATGAATAAAAACATTGCAGGCATTAGTCCAACTGCGCTGCAAATCCTTAAGCAATATCCTTTTCCGGGCAACATACGCGAACTGCGCAACATGATTGAGCGGGCTGTTATTTTATGCGATGGTCACTATCTTGAAACTACGCATCTGGCAATCAATGCCATCCCTCAATTTCCCTCTCAGGATACAGAAACCCCAGAAGATACTTCGCTCGACCTTGATCAGGTTGAAAAGGAAACCATACTGAAAGCCCTTCAGCGTGCAGGCGGAAACAAAACCACAGCCGCCCGCCTGCTCAATATCACCTGGCAAACCCTCGACCGGCGACTCCGGAAGCACGGCCTGAAGATTTGACGATACACGTGTTGGTGATATCGGTAATTGGTGATGGGCGACCGGTGAACAGCGTCCCGCAGGGACGCCATATAGGTAACAGCTAACACTAAAAAAAAGAGGTTGCGTCTTTTGGACACAACCCCTTTTCATGATAACAATTCTTCTTGCTTACATCACTTTCTGTGCGATGGCCTTGAATGCTTCAGGATTGTTCAGGGCCAGGTCGGCGAGCACCTTACGGTTGATCTCGATATTGGCCTTGTGCAATTTTCCCATGAACACGCTGTACGACATGCCAAACTGACGGGCAGCGGCATTGATACGCATAATCCACAGCGCCCTGAACGAACGCTTTTTGTTGCGACGGTCGCGATAAGCATATTGCTGGCCTTTTTCCCAGGAGTTCTTCGCAACTGTCCAGACGTTTTTACGACGGCCAAACTGTCCCCTTGTAAGTTTGAGGATTTTTTTCCTTCTGGCCCTTGATGCAACGGAGTTGACTGATCTTGGCATTTTACTTCATTTTTTCGCCATAGCGCCTCCCCACGGAGAACTTGGAAGCTATGGCAAAGTTCAACATTGATTTAATTACGCTTGAAGAAGCTCGCGGATGTTCTTTTCATCGGCCTTGCTCACCAGCGAAGTGTAGGTAAGATTGCGCTTACGTTTGGTCGACTTCTTGGTGAGGATATGGCTTTTGTAAGCGTGCTTCCTCTTGATTTTGCCTGTTCCGGTGAACGTGAAACGTTTCTTGGCACCGGATTTTGACTTCATCTTTGGCATTACTATGAGGTTTATTTGGGTTTATTACGAATGTCTTATTTCTTTGGGGCGATCATCATCATCATGCGCTTGCCTTCAAGCTTGGGCAACTGCTCCACCTTACCGTTTTCTTCCAGCAGGCTCGCAAACTTGAGCAGGATAATCTCACCCTGATCCTTGTAAACGATGCTCCTACCTTTGAAAAATACTTCCACACGCACTTTTGCACCTTCTTCGAGAAACTTTTTGGCATGTCGGAGCTTGAACTCAAAGTCGTGATCGTCCGTATTGGGACCCATACGGATCTCTTTCACAACCACCTTGGCCGATTTGGCCTTTATCTCTTTTTGCTTCTTTTTCTGCTCAAAAAGAAATTTCTTGTAGTCCAACACCCTGCAAACGGGTGGATTGGCGGTAGGTGAAATCTCGACCAGATCGAGGCCCGCTTGTTCGGCAATCATCAGGGCCTCCCTGATGGGGACGATTTTGGCTTCTATGCCTTCGCCCACAACCCTCACAATGGGTGCTGATATCCTTTCGTTGATCCTGTGCGGATCCTCCTTCTTTGGAATACCTCTTTGCGGCCTGCCGGGGTTTCTCAACTGTGCTATGGTACTGTCCTCCTTCGTTTGTGAATAATCGGTTTATTGTTCCTGGTGAATTATCGCTACTTCTTCCTGAATGCGTGCGGCAAATGCTTCCGTTGTGAAAGTGCCAAGGTCGCCTTCGCCCTGCCTGCGTACCGAAACGGTACCTTCAAGCTCTTCCTTTTCGCCTACGATAAGCATATAAGGAATCTTTCTCAGCTCGGCATCCCTGATCTTGCGTCCGGTTTTTTCGCTGCGCTCGTCAATCAGGGCGCGAATATCGGAATTTTGAAGATAACTAAGCACTTTTTGCGCGTAGTTTTGATATTTTTCGCTGATTGGCAGGATGATAACCTGCTCCGGTGCGAGCCAAAGCGGAAACTTGCCGGCGCAATGCTCAATAAGCACGGCCACAAAGCGCTCCATGCTGCCGAAAGGCGCCCTGTGGATCATCACCGGACGGTGCTTTTCGTTGTCCGAGCCTATGTAATACAGGTCGAAACGCTCAGGTAGGTTGTAATCCACCTGAATAGTGCCCAACTGCCATTTGCGGCCCAGAGCATCCCTGACCATGAAGTCCATCTTGGGACCATAGAAAGCAGCCTCGCCTTCTACGGCTATGGCATTCAGACCTTCTTCCTCAGCCACTTCGATGATGGCTCGCTCTGCCTTGTTCCAGTTTTCCTCCGAGCCAATATATTTTCCGGGGTTATTGGGGTCTCTCAACGAAATTTGCGTGATAAAATCCTTGAAGTCAAGCGCTTTGAAAATGCGCATGATTATTTTTATTACCCCTTTAAACTCATCTTTGATCTGGTCGGGGGTACAGAAGATGTGGGCATCGTCCTGCGTAAACCCGCGTACCCTAGTCAGACCGTGCAGCTCACCACTCTGTTCGTAGCGGTAAACCGTACCAAATTCGGCATAGCGAATGGGTAGGTCTTTATATGAGTGGGGCTTATGTGCGAAAATCTCACAATGGTGAGGGCAGTTCATCGGCTTGAGGAAAAACATCTCACCTTCTACCGGAGTAGTGATCGGACGGAAGGAGTCAGAGCCGTATTTCTCGAAGTGTCCTGAAGTTTTGTAGAGGTTAACATTGCCGATGTGAGGGGTGATAACAGGTTGATAACCAGCTTCTTTCTGAACTTTCTTGAGGTAAGCCTCCAGCCTTTCGCGCAACTGGGCGCCTTTGGGCAGCCACAATGGCAAACCGGCGCCAACGTTTTGCGAGAAGGTGAAGAGCTCCAGTTCTTTGCCCAACTTTCGGTGATCACGCTTTTTGGCTTCTTCAAGCAGGGCAAGGTATTCTTCAAGCTCTTTGGCTTTAGGGAAAGTTACACCATAAACGCGGGTAAGCTGCTTGCGCTTTTCGTCGCCGCGCCAGTAGGCACCGGCAATACTTGTCAGCTTGACTGCCTTGATAAATGAGGTGTCGGGCAGGTGAGGTCCGCGACACAGGTCGGTAAACGTTCCGCTTTTGTAAAAAGTGATCGTTCCATCCTGAAGTTCGCCGATGAGCTCTATCTTATATTCGTCGCCTTTTTCAGTGAAATAGCGCAAAGCCTCGGCCTTGGCCACTTCTTCGCGCACGAAACTCTGTTTTTCGCGCGCCAGCTGCAGCATGCGCTTCTCCACTTCGGCCAGTTCGGCTTCGGTAAGCACACGGTCGCCAAGGTCGATATCGTAATAAAATCCATTTTCAATGGCCGGTCCGATGCCAAATTTTGATCCGGGATACAGCTGTTCGATCGCTTCGGCCATCAGGTGTGCCGAAGAGTGCCACATCGTTTCCTTTCCCTCGGCATCGTCCCAGGTGAGCAGTTGAACCCGGGCATCCGAGTTTATTTTGCGTGTGGCATCCCACACCTCGCCGTTCACCTTAACCGAAAGCACGTTGCGGGCAAGGCCTTCGCTGATACTGCGTGCAATGTCGAGGCCTGTAACGCCTTGTTCGTATTGTCTGACGCTGTTGTCGGGCAGTGTGATGTTGATCATGAGTGCAGTTTGGAAAAACGGCTGCAAAGGTACGAAATATTATCGTTAATCCATGTAAACCAAAGCCATTCAATAATTTTGTACATCAATTTTAACGCGTCCCTTGGTTCAGCAAACAATAGCCTTATTACCGGGCTGCCACCCCGAATGCCGAGCCTGCCGGCACCGGCAATTTACTCAGGAGCAGAGCCTGGATCAAAAGGCTGCGTTTCTTGCAGCCAAACTACTGCCTTGGAAAAAGTCAATTGCCCCGGTAAGGAGCCTCGACGAAGCTGCCCGCTGGGGCTACCGGAATAAAACCACTCTCGGCGTTCAGTTTGTGAAGGAGCATTGGCAATGGGGACTTTGGCGCCGCGACCAACTCCTGCACATTCCTCACTGCCCGGTACATCGCCGGGAAGTCAACATGATTATCAATGCCCTGATGGCTTCACTTCCGCCTTTCGACTTTGGCCTGAGATGGCTGGTAATGTCGGGCAAGCAGCTGACGGTGGTTGTGAAATGCAAAGAATTTACCCTGGCAAACTGGCCCGATTCTACCTTGATCGTTCATCTGAAACAGTATGGTTTGCAGGGTTTGTGGCTTCACATGAATCCTTCAACCGGAAAGCGTATCTTCGGAAAAGGGGGCTGGAAACTGCTTTGGGGACAACAAGTCTCATCCGATGAAAGCGGATTGCTCTATGGTCCTGCGGCCTTTAGTCAACTTATTCCCGAACTCTATGATCAAGCTCTGAACGAAGCAATTGCATTTTTACGCCCAGATCCTTCAACTGCCCTTATTGACCTTTACTCGGGCAGTGGCAGCTCTATGAAACGTTGGGCTGGTGCAGGTGCTAAGGTGATTGGCGTAGAGGCTGTGCCTGAGGCTGTTAACCTGGCTAGAAGGAATGTGCCTGAGGCCGAAGTGCTGACGGGAACCTGCAAACAACGTCTCCCTCAATTGCAGGCATGGTGCGAAACACAAACCAGGACAGGAAAAAGTCTTTTGCTCTACGCCAATCCGCCGCGCACCGGCATTGAAGCTGAAGTTCTGCATTGGATTGCCGGGCACCTTAAACCCGTGCGAATGGTATACCTCTCCTGCAGCCCGGGAACATTATCAAGAAATCTGGAGTACCTGACAGAAAACGGATATTCAGTAAAAAAACTTATCCCTTTTGATTTTTTTCCGCAAACACACCACATCGAAACCCTCGCCTTGATCGAAAGATCGTTTTAACACGGGAGGGCAGATTAATGCTCTGGCTTAGTTTTGATTATCCAGCTTCACTCTTCTGAGATCGAGCAGATTTGTGGGATTGGCATGCATGCCACGAACCTGTTTGTGCACAAATCGCAGTACTTCGTCGTAATATAGCACGGCCACTGGCGCCTCGCTCATCACGTTGCTGTCCATCCGGCGATAAAGCACGGCCCTTTGGTCAGGATTGTTTTGCTGACTGGCCAGCTGATAAAGCGAATCAAACGACTTATTGGAAAAGTGCGTATAGTTTGGTCCGGCGGGGGTATGGTTTGGGCTGTAAAATAGCGAAAGATAGTTCTCGGCATCCGGATAGTCGGCAACCCACGAAGCCCTGAAAGCCTGCAATCTGCCTTTCGACCGCAATTCCCTGATGCTGGCTGCCGGCTGAATCTCTATCTCGGGCTGAAGTCCGACAGCCTGCAGTTCTGCTTGTATAAACTTCAGCAGATCAGCATATTCTGCAGTAGTGCTTATCGTAAATCTCGCTCCCTGAAGTCCGACATCCTGTATGAGTTTACGGGCTTTGTCGGGCTCATAACGATAGCCCGCATAAGCATTATGCCCCGGTAAGCCATAGGGTATCATGCCGCCATGACCGGGCCGTCCGGTATTGTTTCGAAGAAAATGGAGCATCTTTTCCCTGTTGATGGCCAGATTGATTGCCTGCCGGAGCTCGCGGCGAGCCAGCGGTCCGGCCACTGCCGCATCGCCCAGAAAAAATCCCAGATATTCAGTATTCAAAAATGGTTGGCGAATAAGCTTCAAACGATCCGACACCTTCTCGCGAAGCCTGCCGTCGCGCGTTAGCAATTCGTCCTTATACCGGGCATCGATGCCCGACATGAAATGAAAATTGCCCTTCATAAATTCCATAAAGGCAATCTGCCGGTCCGACAGAAACCTGATGGCCACACCCTCCAGGTAAGGCAACCGGTTGCCGCCGCGATCGCGCTCGAAATAAAAATCATTGCGCCGGAGCACCAGTTTAATGCCATCCTTCCAATAAGCAAACCTGAAGGGTCCCGTCCCTACGGGATTTCTCCCAAAGGCATCGCCCATGCTCTCTGCGACTTCCTTCGGAACAACGGCGGCGTAAATCATTGAGAGCATGCCCAGAAATGGCGGGAATGATTTCTCAAGAACAATCTGCAAAACGCTGTCGTTGATGGCTTTCATTGCGAGATTTTGATCTTCCCGACGCACATTGGCCATTATCCATGCTCCCGGTGATGCGGTGCGGGGATCGGCAAGACGTTTGAGGCTGTACGCTGCGTCTTGTGCTACAAGCCTGCGCGCCTGATTGCCAAAAATGGGATGCTCATGGAAAACGGCATCATCTCTCAATACGAAGGTATATACGAGGCCGTCCTCGGAAATTTCCCAACGCTTTGCGAGCGAGGGAATGATATTCATTTGGCTGTCGAGCTCGACAAGTGTATTAAATAGCTGGTTGCAAGCCCAGATGTGCGGCAGATCCTTGGCAAAAGCGGGGTCGAGCGTGCTCAGTCCGGCCGACTCATTGTATCGGAAAATATTGTCAGGCCCCGAGGTTTTACTCCCGCAAGAGGAAAGCAGGAGTGCCAGCTTTAATAAAACAAAAACCTGATTGATAGACAGCCTGAAATGCATGCTTTTTGTAACAGCTTTATTTCAGGGCAATATTAGTCAATAAACCGCATCGAAACATTTGCAGGAGTCCTTATTGGCTCAAATACCTTTCTTGCCTAAGGCCCGGGCTTTTTGAAGCCAGATGTGCCTTTGCCTTTCGCCGGCAAAGCGTATGCCGCTAATGGTGAAGCTGCGCACAGGCCTGATGCCGCAGAAATGCAAAACGGCTTTGCGCAGCGAACGATATCCCGGAGCGCCAACAACCAAAAAATAATACCATTTAGGGTTGTCCATCGTCATGATGAGGCGGGCCGATTTGCCTTTGAGCAGTTTGTCGGGGAAGCGGTGGCCGTTGTTGTAACGGAAAGCGAATCCCGGGAGGAAAACCCTGTCGATAAAGCCTTTGAGCAAGGCAGGGTAGGTACCCCACCAGTTGGGGAAAACAAATACAAGATGATCAGCCCAGGCGATAAGCTGCTGAGCCTCGGACAGATCGGGCTCAAGCTCCTGATTGCCGCGATATCCTTTGCTGAAATTGAGATCGAAACTGAGCCTTTTAAGCACAAGGCTGCGCAGCGTATGTCCGCTTTCGGCGGCGCCTTCCGTATAAGCCGCTACAACCTGATCGGCAAAGGCATCGTCCACGGGATGTGCATGGATGAGCAAAATTTTCTTTGTCATGAAGTGAATGCAATGGCGTTTTTGATCTTGTCCGCCTGCAATGCCAGCCCGATCACTTCCATCATATTGTCCACAAACCTGAACTCAAGACCCTCGATATAATCCTGTTTGATGTCGGCTATATCGCGTTTGTTGCCCGACGACAGGATAATGGTTTGCACCTTGCCGCGTTTGGCGGCGAGGATTTTTTCCTTGATCCCGCCTACGGGGATCACCTTGCCGCGCAGGGTGATCTCGCCCGTCATGGCGATTCGGGATTTAACCAGCCGCTGCGTGAAAGCCGATGCCAGGGCAGTGAACATGGTAATACCCGCAGAAGGACCGTCCTTGGGTGTTGCCCCTTCAGGCACGTGAATGTGTACGTTCCATTTTTCGAACACTGCTGGTTCAAGGCCCAGCGTATCGGCGTGTGCTTTCAGGTATTCCAGGGCAATAGTGGCCGATTCTTTCATCACATCGCCAAGGTTGCCGGTCAGACGAAGTTCGCCTTTTCCGCGGCTGAGACTTACCTCTATAAACAAGAGCTCACCTCCGTAGGGTGTCCAGGCCAGGCCGGTAACCACACCGGGTACCTTGAGCGCTTCGTCGGGCTTCTCGTGATACATGGGTATGCCCAGCGCTTTTTCCAGATCGGCAGTGCTCACCTTTTTGTCGTAGGCTTCACCCATGGCAACAAATCTGGCCTTGCTGCGCACTAATTTGGCAAGGTGCCTCTCCAAAGAACGAACGCCCGACTCACGGGTATAATCTTCGATGATGGTTTCGATGATCTTTTTGCTGAAGCTGATCTGCGAAGCAGCTAAACCATGATCCTTAACAAGCTTGGGCACCAAATGTTTTTTGGCTATCTGATATTTTTCTTCCAGAAGATAACCCGTCAGCTCAATCACTTCCATGCGGTCGCGCAGGGCAGGGTGGATAGTACTCAAATTGTTTGCCGTAGCAATAAACATCACCCTCGAG
>DAIOUP010000030.1:0-10170 GCA_036759465.1 Bacteroidales bacterium | reverse complement strand
ACTGGATGCCAGTGGCGGCGCTTTTATTTTGAGGGAAAATGGGTTCAGAGTTTGCGCGTCAGGCCAATACGTCCGCCCGACATGGCGCTGCCGCCGCCAAGCTCGAGGTTCACACCCCAGCGGTCGGACCAGAAGTAACGTCCGCCCACCTGCAAATCAAGGCCGAGTGGCGAATTTTTGGAACCGATATACTTGCTATCCCAGTTCCACACGAAAAAGCCAAGGCTCAGACCGGCATAAAGGTCCCACTCCCGGGGAATTTCAAGAATACGGTTGAAATGGTAGTTGCCCACGCCGGCAAAACCTAGTACAAGTACATCTGGGTGCGAGCGGGCCGAAACCACAAATCCGGCCGTTATGTCCTGATGAACACCGAAGTCCATGCCAAAATAGAGTGGAACACCCCAACTGGAGATCCCTGTACCAAAATTGATCTGTTTTCCGCCTTCACCAACAGGACTTTGGGCGTTGGCTGCCAGCATCAGCATGCTAAGGGACAGCATCAGAAAAGTTCTCAAGCGCATAAACGATTGGTTTTAGTTATTAACTGGTGATTGGTTATTACTTGGCATAACTTACTGCACGGGTTTCGCGGATCACGGTGATTTTGATTTGACCGGGGTAAGTCATTTCAGTTTGGATGCGCTTCGACAATTCAAACGATAGCTTGTCGGCATCGGCATCGCTCATACGATCGGCACCTACGATCACGCGAAGCTCGCGGCCAGCCTGAATGGCGTAGGTTTTAACAACACCGTCGTACGACAGGGCCAATTCCTCGAGGCGTTTCAGACGTTGAATGTAAGCCTCCACCACTTCGCGGCGTGCACCCGGGCGGGCACCAGAGATGGCGTCGCACACCTGCACAATCGGGGCAATGAGGGTTTCCATTTCAATTTCGTCGTGGTGGGCGCCAATGGCATTGCACACCTCAGGCTTTTCCTTGTATTTCTCGGCGATCTTCATACCGAGGATGGCATGTGGCAGTTCGGCCTCATTCGACTCGGCAATTTTGCCTATATCGTGCAAAAGCCCGGCTCTCTTGGCTGTTTTTACATTGAGCCCCAGCTCGGCTGCCATAGTGGCACTAAGGCGGGCTACCTCAATGGAGTGTGCAAGCAGGTTTTGGCCATAGGAAGAGCGGTATTTCATGCGGCCTACCATTCGAATCAGCTCGCTGGGCATGTTGTGAATACCCAGATCGATGACGGTGCGTTTACCGGTTTCGATGATCTCCTGTTCGATTTGCTTTTCAGTTTTTTGCACCACCTCTTCGATGCGTGCGGGATGGATACGGCCGTCGGTGATAAGCTTGTGGAGCGAAAGACGGGCAATTTCGCGCCTTACCGGGTCGAAACCCGACAGCAAAATGGCATCGGGGCTGTCGTCGATAATGATCTCAACGCCGGTGAGGGCCTCTAATGCACGAATGTTGCGACCTTCGCGGCCGATAATGCGGCCTTTGATTTCTTCGTTTTCGATGTTAAACACCGTCACGGTGTTTTCGATGGTGTGCTCGGCAGCGGTGCGTTGGATGGTTTCCACCACAATTTTTTTGGCTTCCATGGCTGCAGTTAGTTTGGCCTCTTCGGTGATTTCCTTAATGTAAACCATAGCTTCCGACTTGGCCTCTTCCTTCATCTGTTCGACCAATTGCTCTTTGGCTTCGGCGGCCGATAGTCCCGAGATGAGTTCGAGCTGACGGGTGTGTTGCTCCTGAACTTTCGAGAGCTCCTCTTTCATTCGGTCGATTTCTTCGTTGCGACGGGCCAGATGCTCGGCCTGCTGGTCGAGCTGCTGCTTTTGCAATTGCACTTCGCGCTGTTTGCGGTTGAATTCCTCCATTTTCTGGTTGAGACCCTGCTCGCGCTGCTGCAAACGGTTTTCGCCACGTTGAATTTCCTTGTTTTTCTCGGCGATGGTTTTGTCGTGTTCGGCTTTTAGCTGAAGAAATTTTTCCTTGGCCTGAAGAATCTTTTCCTTTTTAATGACTTCGCCTTTTTCCCTTGCTTCCTCGAGCAGGGCTTCGCTCTTGCGCATAAGCGACTTGCGGAGCACGGTGGTTGTGAGTCCAATACCCAAACCGCCTCCGAGTAAGAAAAGCGCAATGTTGATGATGATACCTACTTCCATTTTTCTAATTCGTTGTTAATTTATTGATTACATGGAAGAAGGGAAGAAAAAAGCACCCGCTCAATTCAGGAGTTGGTAAACTCCTCTACGACAGGTTTTGGGTGCCTGTGCACGCAAACTTCCACTGGCCGGCCCGTGGGCCGGCATCCCGAAACTTCGGGATTGAGGCCTGTTTTTGTTCGCCAGAGCGTTCCCAGCTTGGTTGTAATGTTGAGTTTACAATCACATCGGTTGAGGCGGGTGCTTGCTTTTTCAAAGAACGGCCGAACAATGCAGCGGTCTTGTTAATCCGTTTGATCGCTGAGCAGCTGGTCGATCTGCATCAGCTTATCGGTCAGGTGATGGTCTCTGAACTTTAGCTCTGTCTCGTTCTGTATGGCCGAAACAGCGAACTGAAGCGCCGCCATGGCCAACAAATCCTGCCTGTCCTTATAGGCTACTTGGCTCGCATAGGTGCGCACACTGTTGTTGATGGCAGCAGCGGCACGGCGAACCGTTTCCTCCTCCTTGCGGCTGATAGAAAGGCGATAAGGCCGGTCGGCAATATTGATATTTATCGAGAGCTCATCCACTATTTTGATTCATCTAACTGTTTATCAACGCTATACACAGTTCAATATCCCGCATCAATTGTTGAATCTTCTTTCTTCCTTCTTCAATTTCTTTGTCGGAGCCAAACGTATTGGCCATGACTTTTATGCTGTTTTTTGCTTTTAATTGTTCAACTTCATTTAATAATCGTTCGTTTTGCTGTCTGAGGGTCTGCAACTCAACTTTCATCGCCTCGTTATCGGCTTTTAGCTGCTCGTATGTTAGCAACAGCTTTCGCAGCTTCAGCTCGATTCCCGCCAGCAGAAGGCCGGTTTGCGCCATCGTACAAAAAAACTTTATTCAATAACATCTGCAAATGTACACAAGCGCGGGCGGATTCGCAAGTAAATCTATATATAATTGATTGTCAGTTGTTTTTCGAAAACCCTCAAATTATTCAGGACTTTGTTCCGGAAATCTTTTGTTCATGTGGTACCAGATCTATAAAAACCTTTTAGCTTTGGGTTGAACCGATTGTTTTTCGGCCAACCTCAAAGATGCTCCGACTTTATGAACGAGTTTTTCCTGATCTACCTTTGGGAACAAAAGCTGTTTCGTCTGCCGCTGCAGACGACGGACGGACAAGATATTGAAGTTCTTTTTCCGGGCATACGCAACCATGATGCCGGCCCCGACTTTGTGCAGGCACGCATCCGCTTAGGGTCAACGATTTGGGCCGGCAGTGTTGAGATGCACATCAACGCATCCGATTGGTACAAACACAGGCACGATGCCGACCCTGCATACGAAAATGTGGTGCTGCATATTGTTTATCATGAAGACAAAAAAGTATTCGACAAAAACAGAAATCCACTACCCACGCTGGAGGCAAAAGGCAGATTCGACGAACACCTGCTGCTCAACTACCGCCGGTTTGCCGACAGCCGGGCATGGCTGCCATGTCACCGGCTGGCAGGAACTGTTCAGCGCTTTACCTGGCTGGCATGGCTCGATAGAATGGCCTCGGAGCGCTTTGAAGACAAGACAAAGTTGGTACTCGAACTGGCTGCTGCAACCGGCTTCGACTGGGACGAGACGTTCTGGAGGCTACTAATGGCGAACCTGGGTTTCAAAGTCAATCAGGAAGCCTTCGAAAGGCTGGCCAGAATGCTGCCGTTCAACCTCATGCTTCGCCATGCCAACCAGCTCATTCAGCTTGAAGCCCTTTTGCTGGGTGTAGCCGGACTGCTTGAAGGTAGCTTAGAAGATGATTATGCATCCAAACTTAAAAGCGAATTCAAATTCTTGAAATCCAAATATAACCTAAGTATAATGCCCATCGGCAGCTGGAAATTTATGCGCATGCGCCCGGCCAATTTCCCTAGCCTGCGTATGGCTCAGGCTGCCATGTTGGTTCATCGGCATGGCCGACTCTTTTCGAAAGTGATTGACGAATCTCCTGAGAGGCTATCAGAGTTGTTCAGTGTCGAAGCGGGCGAATATTGGAACACCCATTATCGTCCCGGAGAGCCCTCGTCTCAGAAACCAAAAAAACTCGGCGAAGACGCTGTAAACCTGATACTCATCAACACGGTGGCGAGGGTGCTGTTTGCCTGGGGTCATGCCCATCACGACTTACAAAAGAAAGACAAGGCTATGATGCTGCTCGAGGCACTTCCACCTGAAAACAACAAGCTGACGAGGCAATTCGAAGAAGCCGGCATAAAGGCAACAAATGCCTTGCATTCGCAGTCGCTCATGCATTTGCACCGCTATTACTGCGCCCCACGGCAGTGCCTTGAGTGTCGGATAGGGCATGTGCTCATACGCAATAGCCCTATGAATGAGAATCCCTGAAAGAACCGGGAATTTACGCACATCGCAGCCGATTGACAGAAAATCTGGGTATTGCCTGAACTTTAGTCTTGGCAAGCCCGAACATTTTTTCCAAATTTGCCGGCTGTGCAATAAATAATGCACGCGAACCAAAGCTGAAAACCCCTAATCCTGAAAGCATGCAAAATCTCCTTGGAATTATCGACAGTGCGATACAGTGGTATAACGATTACATCGGCGGCTATCTCATTCTGGCTATGCTCATTCCCACAGGTCTGTGGTTCATGTTTAAGTTGCGCTTTATCAACCTGACAAGAATTGGGCATGCCATTAAAGTGGTTCAGGGGAAATATGACGTAAAAGGTGCCGAGGGCGATGTTAACCATTTCAAGGCGCTCACCACAGCCCTTTCGGCCACGGTAGGCACCGGCAATATCGTTGGCGTGGCACTGGCCATTTACCTTGGCGGTCCGGGAGCAGTGTTTTGGATGTGGGTGACCGGACTGCTGGGCATGATGCTGAAGTATTCGGAGGTGACGCTGGCACAGAAGTACCGCAAATTCAACAGCGATGGCACCGTTACCGGCGGCCCGATGTATTACATGGAGTTTGGCCTGCGACACAAGCTCGGACGATGGGCCAAGGTGCTTGCACTTGTTTTTGCTTCGGCCACCGTGCTCTGTTCGCTGGGTACCGGCAATATGGCTCAATCCAATTCCATGGCCGATGCGCTTCAAACCAGCTACAGCATTCCGGTCTGGCTTTCGGGAGGTATTATCACCGCTTTGGTGCTTCTGGTAATTGTTGGCGGCATTAAACGTCTTGGCGAGGTCACTTCGAGGCTGGTTCCCTTTATGGCAATCATTTATGTTGCCGCTGCATTGGTGGTCATCATAGCCGAATATGACCACATACCTCTTGCCTTTGCCATGATTTTCGAGGGCGCTTTCACCGGAACCGGCGCTACAGGCGGTTTTGTTGGCAGCACATTTATCATGACTATGATCTGGGGTGTGCGCCGCGGATTGTTCAGCAATGAAGCCGGACAAGGCTCTGCACCCATAGCCCATGCCGCTGCACGCACAAAATATCCTGCCCGTGAAGGCGTAGTGGCTTTGCTCGAACCTATGATCGACACCATCATCATATGCACCATGACTGCTCTGATGATCATCGTAACCGACGCCTGGCAAAGCGGCGTGAAAGGCGTGGGTATGACCGTAATGGCCATGAATACCGGACTGCACCGCTTTGGCATCGACGGTATAGGCGGTCACATCATCACCCTGGGCATCCTACTATTTGCATTTTCTACCATTATCAGCTGGTCATACTACGGCTCAAGAGCAGCCATTTACCTTGTGGGCGAACATGCCGTTAAGCCTTTTCTGTATGTTTACGCCCTGTTTGTATTCTTTGGGTCTGTGTGGGGCCTCGACATTGTTTGGCATTTTGTGGATATGGTGATCACTTTTATGACCATCCCCAACCTCATTGCCCTGTTGTTGCTTTCGGGCGTTGTGGTGCGCGAGACTAAGGCATATTTTAGTGCCATGAAGGAGATGAAGACAAAATAACCGGCATGACGCGCATGCTCCATAGGTCGCTTGCCAGCCTGATCACAGTATTGTTGCTGCTGATTTGCATCTATGCCCAGGCCTCGGCCGATAGTCTTGCTTCAAAAAAGGAAAGTCCCGGCGACCGCATAAACAGGGCTTTTACACCGCTGGTCGAAGGACTTGCGAAGGTTTTATTCTGGGACCCCTTCGAAGCCATAGGCATCTACGATCCAGTGCAATACAAGGCCGACGGAAGTCCGGTGACCGACGAAAATGGCCGAATTGTCAAGGCGCCCCTAAAGCTCATCGTAATCTGGTTGATGGCCGGAGGATTGTTCTTCACCATTTTTCTAAGGTTTATCAATATTCGCGGGTTCCGGCATGCACTGCGCCTGATCCGCGGACGTTTTTCCAACAAAACAGACCAAGGCGAGGTAACACATTTTCAAGCGCTAACAACCGCCTTATCTGCTACTGTGGGGCTGGGTAATATTGCCGGAGTTGCGATTGCCGTTTCCATTGGCGGACCAGGTGCAACGGTGTGGATGATTTTGGCCGGATTGCTGGGCATGTCGCTCAAGTTTGCCGAGTGTACATTGGGCTTAAAATACCGTCGGATCGACGGGCACGGAAGGGTGTCGGGCGGCGCCATGTATTACTTGCGCGATGGCTTGGCGGCCAGAGGCATGAAACACCTGGGTTATTTGTTGGCTTTGATGTTTTCCGTTATGGTTGTTGGCGGGGCTGTCGGTGGCGGCAATATGCTGCAGGCCAATCAGGCGTATGAGCAGACTGCAATCTTTTTCCCTTTCCTCAGGGGCAATGGTTTTTGGTATGGCCTGGTATTGGCGCTCCTGGTAGGATTGGTGATCGTTGGCGGTATTCGTAGCATCGCCCGTGTTACCTCGAAGATAGTGCCTTTCATGGCAGCGCTCTACGTTGGGGCATCGCTGGTAATTATTGGCATGCACCTCGACTTCTTACCCGATGCCCTCAGGCTAATCTGGAACGGGGCTTTTGATGCCGATGCCATGAAAGGCGGTTTTGTTGGTGTTCTGATTTATGGTTTCCAGCGCGGCGCCTTTTCGAACGAAGCCGGCATTGGCTCGGCCAGCATCGCCCATTCGGCCGCGCGAACAAGCGAGCCGGTGAGCGAAGGCATAGTGGCCCTACTCGAACCATTTGTTGATACCGTCATTATATGCACTATGACTGCATTGGTAATAATCTTTTCAGGGGTCGAAACCTCGGCCGGACTGCAGGGCGTTCAGCTTACCACGGCAGCCTATGGCTCGGTGATATGGTGGTTTCCATACGTATTGCTGGTGGCGGTAACCTTGTTTGCCTTCAGCACCATGATCTCATGGTCATACTACGGTCTTAAAGGATTCGACTTTCTCTTCGGAGGATTGAGCCAACGTTATTTTGGCACGCGCCAGGTGGCCGGTCAGGCTTTCAATTTGCTTTTTCTGTTTTGCATAGTCGTGGGCACAAGCAGCGATCTGGGCCCTGTGATGGACTTTTCGGACATGATGATTTTGTGTATGGCGCTGCCAAACCTTCTCGGGCTTTACATTCTTGCCCCGGAGGTGAAATCCGACCTGAGGGCTTATTTAGTAAAATTGAAACAGGGAAAGTTGCACCCTGAAGCGAAGGCTTAAGGCGCCGGCCGAAATTCAATACTTGCCGAGTTGACGCAATACCGCAGGCCTGTTGGCTTCGGACCATCGGTGAAAACGTGCCCAAGATGGCCATCGCAGACCGCACATTTTATCTCGGTTCGGTACATGCCATAACTGGTGTCGGGCAGCTCCCTAATGCTTTTTTTATCCACTGCGGCAAAAAAGCTGGGCCAGCCAGATCCAGAATCGTATTTTGTATCGGAGGTAAATAACACCGCTCCGCAACCTGCACAGTGGTAACTGCCTTTTTCCTTATGATTCCAGTATTTTCCGGTGAAAGGAGGCTCGGTGCTACACTGGCGCAGGATTTTGTAACGCTCCGGGCCAAGTTCGGCAAGCCATTCCGCTTCAGTTTTTTCAATACGCTTAATCATGTCCGTATTTATTTGCGCTGTTGTTTGCTGTGTGCTGTCGGTTGAAACAGGCTTCATGTTTTGACTGCAGGCCGAAAGCAACATTATCAACAAAACTAACATTGATAACTGTTTCATAATATCCTATAATAAAGAAATAACATCGCAAACAGCACTGTTGTTCAACATTATTCGCATACCGGCCTTAATTCATTACCAGATGTGGCTTTTCGTATATTTGTCCAATTATCAACCGCAAATACGACCTATGGGCAGAGCAGGAATCGGTGCGACAACGCTTATGTTGTGGCTAATTCTTGCACCCAATTTTAGCCTTCTTTTCTGTCAAAAAGATTCCAGTTTCGTCGATATCGGCAATTTAAATCCTCAAGCAGCAGACACAACCAGACTTGGAGAACTTTTCGTTAGTCTGGAAGAGGTTATTTCGCTTGAGAAAACAGCAGAATCCGACTCCTGGAGGAACGTGCTGAGAAACGAGATTCTGCAAGCTGCTGATCATCCCCATGCCCTTGAGTTTATCGTAGAGCGCGCAGGAAGACTTGGCGTTGCCAACCGAAACAGGTTTCGAATGAAGGAAGCCGAATTCTGGCATAAGCTGGAGTTTGACGCTGCGAGCCGCGGAAAGCTTACCAAAAGGATGGTTCAGGCACTCAACAATCTGGGATTGATCTATCGGCGCACAGATAAATATGAAGCGGCAATCGAAGCCTATCAGCAGGCTATCGTCTTGGCCGAGTCGACTGGTGAGGCACGTGGTATAGTATTTGCCCTCAATGGTTTAGGTAATATTTTTCTTGAACTGGGCAATCTTGATGAGGCTATGCTCAATTTTAGGGAGTGTTTGCGTCAGGAACAAGCTCAAAACAATCTTACCGGCATTGCCATCAATCTCAACAACATAGGCCATGTATACCGCGAATGGGGCGACCTGGAACGAGCCATGGAATACTTCATGCTATCGCTCGAGGTAAATCAGGAGATACCCTCACAACGCGGAATTGCCATCTGCTACAACGATATCGGTGAGATATACCGCATTCGCGGCGAGAACGACAAGGCCCTTGGTTATTTTGAGCTGAGTCTCAACCTTAACAAGCTCATCGGCGATCTCTACTATTTAGGCATCAATCATCTCAAGATTGCTGAAATTTATTTTGAGCGAAAGGACTTCGATGGCATTCAGGCTCACCTCGACGAGGCCATCAGGCTTTCGGAACTGACCAACAACCGGTCGAACCTAATGAAAAGCTACCGCATTAAATACGAAACCGAGCATGCCCGTGGTCATATCAGCGGTGCTATAAGGTATCTCGAAAAGGCGTGGACGCTCAACGACAGCATACTAAACGAAAACATGCAGCGGAAAGTGATGCATATGCAGGCCACCTTCAACCGCGAACGCTCCAATAGCCAGATTGCCCTGCTTCAAAACGAAAAAATGCTTGCAGAGCTGCGCTTCGAAAGACAAAAGGACTACACCCTGGTGGTGGTTGCCAGCCTGTTTGTCATGGTTATCGGGCTGGGATTGCTTGCCTATCTGCTTCTTACGAAAAACAGGGCCGTTCAGGCACTTAAGCTGAAAAACCGCGAGGTGGAACAGGCCAGGCTGCAACTGGCCGAATATAATCAGCAACTGTTGACCGCCAAGCAGGAAGCCGAACTCAACAATAAGCTCAAGAGCCAGTTTTTGGCCAATATGAGCCACGAAATTCGCACGCCACTCAACTCTGTGATCGGTTTTGCCGATCTGTTGTCCGAAAAAATCACCGACTCTGTCAAACTATCTTACTTAGAAAGTATTCGGTCGAGTGGCAGAAGCTTATTGCTCCTCATCGAGGACATTCTCGACCTTTCGAAGATTGAGGCCGGAAAGCTCAAGCCTGAGCTGCATTCGATGAGCCTGAACAACCTGTTTCTTGAACTTCGGAGGATTTTTGAGCTGCAGGCATTCCAAAAAAACATTTTGCTCAAATTCGAAACATCATCCGACTTTCCGGAAATCATTGTCATGCACGAAGGCAGCCTCAGGCAGATAATGGTCAATCTGGTTGGAAA
>DAIOUP010000029.1:0-10339 GCA_036759465.1 Bacteroidales bacterium | reverse complement strand
ACCGTATCGAGCTGTGCAACGTCGGCTGCAAATACGCTGTCGGCATAAGCACCCAGCGGATTGGCTATCAATACTTTACGGGCAAGACCAATGGTAAACCTGAAAAAGCCGGTAATGCGGTTGTCAGCCGTTTCGTTCCAGCGGCGTTCGTTGATCTGCCCGGCCACTTCGTTGAACCGGACAATTGGACCAGCGATGAGCTGTGGAAACATCAGGATGTATAGGGCAAGATCGGTGACACGTTTCAGGGGTGGGTGCATGCCTCTGTACACATCGATGGTGTACGTCATCTTCTGGAAAGTGAAAAATGAGATGCCGATAGGCAGGGCCACTTTTGTCCACTCCACAGGCTGGCTTCCCATTGCCATAAGAATGGCATCAACGTTTTCGATGAAGAAATTGGCATATTTAAAGTAGGCCAGCAAGCCTACATTCATGACAATGCTGGCAGCGGTATAGGTTCTTTTCAAACGGCGCGAAGGGGCTGCAAACATCAGCTTCACGAGGTAGAAGTCGATGATGATGCTTAGTACCACTATGAAAATGAAATCGGGCGCTCCCCAGGCATAAAAGAACATGCTGGCCAACAGGGCCGCGTAGTTGCGCAGCCGGTGGGGCGAGATATAGTAGAGCAACAAAAATGCAGGAAGGAAATAAAGGATGAAAAGGCTGCTGCTAAATACCATCGTGCCGCTTTTGTAGATGAGAAGGGCAAAATTAAGGCTTTGCAATCAACAGCCAAAGACAAGGCAGAAAGAATGATACTCGTGAGGAAAGATTATCTTCTACATCAATCAGAAAACGATAAGGCAAATTTGTAGTAAATGAATAATCAATAATTCGGGCGGCAATGGTACATTTCCATAGCCATTTCTACTGATTTCAGTGCGGATTTTACAAATTAATTGGTATGACTTGTAATGAAGGATAACTACAAATCATCAAAGAAATGAATTACTAATCTGTAAGCTACAGCGCTATCACGGCACTGATGACTCCCGGAAACATTTTCTCGTTGCGCTGTTGCAGCAAATACATGGCCGCATCGAATACCAGCAAAAAACCTCCCTGCAACACCACGCCCTTGCCAAAGCCTTCGAGCATTTGCGGTCGTTTGGCACCAGGCTGGTGCGATCGATGCCACATATAGGCTCCGGCTGCCATATAAAGCACATCAAGCCCTGCATTGATCAAATAAAGTTTTTTAATTCGAAGGTGGTCGTCGGCAAGCTCAGGAAATGGCATTGCACTGATGTCGTGCTGTGCAAAATTCCACTTTGCAAAACCGGCAATCCCAAGGTTGACGACATTCCAGGCGAGGTTCATCTGATGGAAGTGTCTGGTCTGTCCTTCGGTTCGCGACATGCCCACTGCACCTATGGCCATATTGGCAATGGCCCAGCTGCCCAGCACATACATCCCGTTGATATTGGTTTGCCGGCTTTTACGGAAAAAATCTTCTTCTGGGGAGGACGCCAGCAGGAATGCGGGAGTAAGAATTAAAAAAAGAAATAGCAGAATTTTCATAAAATGCAGGTTTGGAAAATAAACATACCATCCCTGCAATATGTTCATTTACAGCGCTGCCAGCCTATCGAGGGTGTTGCGGATAAGTTTCTCCATGTAAGGATGATAGTTGGGAGCAAACTTTTCGGTTACCCTGTTGGCAATGATTACGCAAAGCGTAAGGGCTTCGTGCCCCAGCAAGCGGCTCAGGCCGTAGAGGGCCGAACTTTCCATTTCGAAGTTGGTGATGCGGTGGCCTCCATAGGCAAACGACTCCATTTTGGGATTCATGTTTTTATCGGGCAGTCTGAGCCTGAGGCTTCGGCCCTGCGGGCCATAAAATCCAGGTGATGTGGCTGTTACACCTTTAATATATCCCTCACCTAAAGTTTTAAGCAAGCCCTCAGAAGCCCTCACCACATAGGGATGCGGCAAGTGCTTGTTCCAGCCGGTATGATTGATAAAAGCCTCGGTCATTCTGTGCTCGGTAACTTCGTTGCAGCCCTCATAAAAGTACAGGAGCCCATCCAATCCCAAAGCATATTCCGTAGCCACAACGCTGTCGCCCACCGGCACATCGGGTTGCAGGGCTCCGGAGGTTCCCAGCCTGATGAGTTTCAGGCGGGTGTGTTCGGCTTTCTGTGTACGGGTATTCAGGTCGATATTGAACAGCGCATCCAGTTCATTAACTACAATATCAATGTTGTCCGTACCCATTCCGGTTGACATCACGGTAATGCGTTTGCCACGGTAATAGCCGGTATGCGTGATGATTTCGCGGTTCGACACCTCAAACTCGAGCTCATCGAAAAAAGCCGACACCTTACGCACGCGGTTTGGATCGCCGACTAGAATAATGGTGTCGGCCACTTGTTCGGGCATTAGCCTGAGATGATACACCGAGCCATCGGCATTGAGCGGCAGTTGCGAGTCGGGAATAGGTTTTGCTGTCATGTGATAAGCTTTCTACCTTTGCAAAGGTAGTTTGTTTGTTTCAATGCCTTTCAAAGGCTGCAGAGGCTGAACAATCAAAACCTACAGCTGTTTCCGCCCAAGAAATTCAGACTTATGCTTCAAAAAGAAGGTTTAGCCGAAATTATTTCCATCGGGGATGAGCTGCTCATTGGGCAGGTTGTAAACAGCAACGCTGCTTGGATGGGCGAGCAATTGTTTTCGTCGGGCATTGCATTACGCCGTGTTGTAACCATAGGCGACAGCGAGGCCGATCTGCATACTGCTATTGATGATGCCATCAACAGAGCACAATTTGTTTTTCTTACCGGAGGTCTTGGGCCTACCTCCGACGACATCACCAAACCCGCTTTGTGCAGCTATTTTCAAGTACCACTTGTTTGGAATCAGGAGGCCTACCAACAGGTGGAGGCTTTGTTTGCCCGCAGGGGAATGACCGTTACAGAGCGCAACAGGCAGCAGGCCATGCTGCCGGCCAATTGTATAGCCATACTCAATCCGAACGGAACAGCTCCGGGCATGTGGTTCGAGCTCAAAGGTTCGGTCATCGTGTCGATGCCGGGTGTGCCCTTCGAGATGAAGCCCATGTTTGCTGATGAGGTGATACCACGTATCAAAGCCAGATTTGGCGGCAACAACTATTTTTTTCGCACGGTGATGACTACTGGTGCCGGCGAGTCGGCCATAGCCGAAAGACTTAAAAACTTCGAAAGCACACTGCCCGAAAATTTTAAGCTGGCCTACCTGCCCCAGCCGGGTATAGTGCGCCTCAGGTTAGGCATTTCAGGGACCGACGGCCCTCAAGCCCTTCAGGCGCTGAACAGCAAGGTGGTTGAAATGGTTGAAATGCTATCCGATATTGTTTACGGTTACGACAACGAGATGCCCGAGGAAACGGTGTTCCGCATGCTGAAAGAGAGGCGCTTTACCCTCGGCCTTGCCGAAAGTTGCACCGGAGGTTACCTTGCTCACCTTATAACCAGTCTTGCCGGCAGCTCGGCTGTTTTCAAGGGCAGCATTGTAGCCTATGCAAACGAAGCCAAAACGGTTTTGCTTGGGGTGGACGAAGCCTTGATCAACACCTTTGGGGCGGTGAGCGCCGAGGTGGCCACGGCCATGGCGCAGGGGGCACGCAGCAGCTTGCAAACCGATTATGCCATAGGCATTACGGGCATAGCCGGACCGGATGGCGGCACTGCCGAGAAACCAGTGGGTACGGTGTGGATTGCCCTGGCCGGATCGGAACACTCGGAGGTGCAACACTTTTTGTTTGGCGACAAACGCGACCGCAACATACGCCGAAGCGCCCTGGCAGCCCTTAATATGCTGCGAAAGGCGCTTCTGAAATAATCCTTTATGACGTTTTAGCCCTCGAATGCGGCGCTCATCGTCACAATATTTTTATCTACTTTTTTGAATAAACCCTGAAGCACGGTGCCCGGGCCGACTTCGATGACGGTGCGGGCTCCGCTGGCGATCATGTTGTTCATGATTTGCGTCCAGCGCACAGGAGAGGTGAGCTGTGCAATGAGGTTTGTTTTAATGATTTCGGGATCTGTAACCGACTGGCCCGTAACGTTTTGGTAGATAGGGCATATTCCTCTTGCAAATTTTGTCGCATTGATGGCCTCGGCCAGTTGGATGCGGGCTGGCTCCATGAGGGGCGAGTGAAAAGCACCGCCAACCTTAAGGGGCAGGGCACGTTTGGCACCGGCGGCAAGAAGCAGCTCGCAGGCTTTAGCCACGCCGGCTTCGCTGCCCGAAATCACCAGCTGGCCGGGGCTGTTGTAGTTGGCGGGCACCACCACCTCGTCCTTGATTCCGGCACAGATGCGTTCAACTTCTGCATCATCAATGCCCAGAATGGCGGCCATGGTGCTGGGTTTGAGCTCGCATGCTGCCTGCATGGCCATGGCACGCTTGTACACCAGCTTCAGGCCATCGTCGAAACTGAGGGTTCGGTTGGCTACAAGGGCCGAAAACTCGCCCAGCGAATGGCCAGCGACCATATCAGGTTTGAAATTGTCGCCGAGCACTGTGGCCAAAATTACCGAGTGCAAGAAGATAGCGGGCTGGGTAACCTTCGTTTGACGAAGGTCTTCCTCGGTACCCTCAAACATCAAGTCGGTAATTTTGAATTTGAGGATGGTGTTGGCTTTCTGAAAAAGCTCCTTGGCCTTGGCCGATTTTTCATAGAGGTCTTTTCCCATACCCGGATACTGTGCTCCCTGTCCGGGGAAAACGTAAGCTTTCATAGTTTCAGGTTTAGTTAAACCAATCGGGCCGCGCGGATCTCAGCTTCGTTGTTGATTGCTTCACGGGGCAGCTGCAAAAGTAGCAAAATAAGGATCGGATTATTTTAACCAGTCAGGCAATCTATTAACAATATCTTACAAGCTGCGAGCCCCAAGCGACCTGGACATTTCCGGATTTACAGATGCATCCTGTTCTGAATGAGGCTGATAAATTCCGCTCTTGTTTCCATACGCTGAAAAGCACCGGTGAAATCGCTGGTGGTGGTTACGGAGCTTTGTTTTTGCACCCCACGCATCGACATACAGAGGTGCCGGGCTTCGATGACCACTGCTACGCCCAATGGATTTAGTGCATTTTGAATAGCATCCTTTATCTGCGTAGTTAGCCTTTCCTGCACTTGCAGCCTTCTGGCATAGGCCTCCACCACACGGGCAATTTTGCTCAGTCCGGTAATGTAACCATTGGGAATGTAACCCACATGGGCTTTCCCGATGAAAGGTATCATGTGGTGCTCACAGAGTGAAAATATTTCGATGTCTTTCACGATGACCATTTCGCGATAGTCTTCCTTGAACTTGGCCGACAGCAATATTTCTACAGGATCGTGGTCGTAGCCTTGCGTGAGAAACTGAATGGCTTTTGCAACACGTTTTGGCGTTTCGAGCAGGCCTTCTCGTTGGGGATCTTCGCCGATGAGCTTGAGGATAGCTTCGTAGTGCTGCTGAAGCTCTGCGAGCTTTTCGGGGGCATATTTCTCAATTTTCTCGTAGCCAAGAAGTGGCCTGGGTTGCCTTTTTTCTTGCATGATAATGTGAATCTGTCTTGTAAAGTTACAACTGTTTGTTGCCAGGCTTAAAATTACCCCGCGGTTTCTGCATTTTTACAGCCAGCCGCGATTCGAAAACGGCAAACACTACATAATAAATCAGGAATAGCAAGAGAAAAATCTTTGCCTCACTCCGGTAGATGAGCAGGTAAACTACGATAAAAGTGAGGTATAGCAGCAATTTGATGCCAGTGCTTAGGAGAAAAAAGTTGGCAAAAGCATGCTGCTTTTTGTTCATCACATTGAGGTAGATGGCAAAAAATACACCTCCGCTAATGTAAAACAAGGCCAATGACCAGATCCATCCATTGGTTTGCCATGTATCGGGGAGAAATTTCAATACCAAAAAGGTAATAATTGCGAGCGCAAGGGCAATCCAAAACTGTGTCATGAGGTACTTTTTGAGGCTCATCTATTTCTTCTTTTTTCTTAGCAGGTCTTTAACGGCGTAATAAATGGCCAGGCCTACCGACAACATACTGAGCAATACAGTAAAAATCGGGAAATTCCAAGCTGTTTTCGAATCAATCCACCAACCCCCTGCCACGCCGGCCAGAATGATAAACAGCATTTGGAAGGCCATAGCCGAATAGCGGGCATAGGTCTTCATCTGGTCCACTGGCTGTCCCTGGCGCGGTTTTTTTGTATCAGGCATTTCCCGGTTTCGGATTAGCCTGTTGCATGGTGCACTTGCCATTAAACACCGCTCCCACCTCGATGGCAAGCCTTGAGGTAGTCAGTTCGCCGGTTACCAAAGCTGAAGACTTTAATGTGGTCAGTTCGGCCGTGAGGATATTTCCGGTCACCTTGCCCGAAATATCAGCATTGGCGCAGTGGATATTGCCTTCAACCAGACCGGTATTGCCGATAACAATTCGGCCCTGGCTGCTGATGTTGCCAAACAGGTTGCCGTCGATGCGAAAGTCGCCCTGAAGCTCAATATCGCCTTTAATAACCGTTCCCTGCCCGAGGATATTCCTCACTGCTGAATCGTGTACAACGGAAGTAAGCTTTCTCAAGGTATTACTGTTTTTGGTTTGTCATTGGTAAAACTTTTTCAGGAAGCGTTCATACTCCTGAATATCTTTTTGCCGATAGAAAACGGGGTAATTGCCCAGCGAAACCGGCACAACTAAATAGTCGGTCTGGCCAACTCCCCCGAACACATAGTCCGATTGTGCCAGAGCGATGCGATAGGCTTCAGCTTCGCGGCTGTCACTGAAGTTCCCGACGGTAATCAGCGTATATTGCTCATTGAGCACTAAGCTTCTGATGTTCAGGTTGGCCGAGCGAAAACTACGGGTGTTAAAGTCGGACAGCCTCACTCTAAGCGGATCGATGCGTACACGCTCGGTGCTGGCAATCACCATCACGAGGTGACCAGAGGATGGCTCATAAGTGTATGGGAATTGCTCATCAGGCTCCTTGGCATTCGTCTGTTCGCCAGGCAGATCGGGCACTTCCAGCTTGAGGTCATAGGTCCGGTTGAGCTCCCGAAGGATGCCGGCGGCCAGCGGCGCCACCGGGCTGGTCTGATAGCTGCGTACTATGTTATCGAGTACCATGGCCATCGAATCCACCACATACACCCTTCCGAGAGCTACCGCCCTCAGGAATTCGAAACGAGGAAACAAATCCACATCGTCGCTGTAGAGGTTCCGCGCCCGGTTGGTATTGAGCAGCACCCTGAAATACTCCTCGTTTTGATAGGCCTGCAAGGTCTGTTCATAAAACCGCAGCGACTCATCGCCCTGAGCGGCCTTCTTGACGAAATAATCAGGGTCGTCGATCACCCTCGCATAATCGGTATTGGGGTAATGTTGCAAAATCAGCGCTCCGTAACGGTTTGCATCCGATGTTTCGCCCTGTGCAGTGTGCATGCGATAGAGGGCATACCAGGCCTGCAATCGGAATTCAGTGTCGAGAAACCTGCTCAGCAGCGCGTTGTATGCCTCGATCGATCTGGGATAATCGTTGAGCTTCTCTTTGTAGATATAGCCAACATTGTTGTAGGCCTCTTCAATCATGTAGAGCGAAGCCTCTTTGGCCTCGGGCGTAAGCGGGAGTTCTCGCAGGTAGTATTCGCGGTCAGTTTCGGTATAGTTTTTAGCAGCCGAGTCAGGCTGATTTGCACCGCTTCCGGCTCCTCCTCCAAGGGCTATGCTTTCGCTGCCCACCGAGCCTAAGCTGGATTTATCGCTTATGCGCCAGTTGTCTTCGAGCTTTCGGCGGCCCCATTTTCGCAAAAACTCGGTGTAGCCAAAGCTCAGGGTATTAGGGTTGTAGAAATACCATTCGCGCGATTGTTCGACGGGCGATCCGCCTCCGCGCACACCCATCTCACGGTTCATCATCACATTGCGTTCCATTTCGCGCTCTTCCTGTTCCCGTTTAAGCTGCTCGTCGCGTATTTTTTTGATGATGCCGTCAACCATTGCAATTCTGCTCACCGAGTCCATGTTGGCAACCCGCAACAAGCTGTCCTGCAGGCGGATTGTATTGATGCTTTCGACCAGTTCGCTGAGTACCGTGGCTTTGTTGCGAATGCTGTCGTAGCCGGGGAAATCGCGGTTGAGTGCGCTTACCGCTGTATCATAATAAGCCTGTGAATTAATGTAATCGTTGCGATCGAAATACATTGAGGCCAGCCTGAGGCTCGAAGAAGCCTGCTGCTGTTTGTTTCGGGTGCTCTTGGCCACCGAAAGCCTGAGGTATTCCATGGCTTTTTCGGAATTGCCTTCGCTCAGGGCAATATCGGCAAGGGCAGCATAAATCTTATCGTGGTAATCATCATTCTTCGGATCGCGGAGCATTCGCTGCAGGCTTCTCACCAGTTCGCGGCTGTCGGACGAGGCGCTGTCGAAGTTGCGGGCCATATTGATGCGCGCTTCGAACGCCATGGCATAGGTGGGATTGGATTTGAGCACCTGTGCAAAAAAGTCGTTGGCCTTCTTTTTGTCGCCGTTAAGCTGGTGTATTTGGCCGATGATGAAAAGTGTGCGGGTTCGGTAATATTTGCTCCTTGTCTCTTTTAATGCTTGTTGGAGGACAGGTAAGGCCTGGTTGTAGCGTCCTGAGGCAATGAAAAAATCTGCCGTTACAAGGCTGAGATTCTCGCGCACTTCCTGTGGCATCAGGCTTGTTCGGCTTCGGCTGCGCAGCGATTCAATCATGGCCTCGGCTTTCTCGAACTGCTGCGTCTGAGTGTAGGTGCGCACCAGCCAAAGGTCGGCCGTGTGCGTGATGTCGTTGTAGCTGAATTGGCGTGCTACAAACTCAAAGGTTCGGCGGGCACTGATGTAGTCCTGCTTGTAGAAGTGTGCCTTGCCCATCATCAGGTAACTGTCGTCGATCCAACGCACCTGTTCTTTTCCGTTGAAATACATGGAATGTTTCTGCACGCCAATGGCGCCTTTTTCAATGGCGCGTTCCATCTGCGTGTTGATTCGGGCTGCCTCGGCCTTTGAACCATAGTTAAATACCCTGAGCACGCCGGAGTAGTCGTCTTCGGCCGATTTGCGCAGCTCGGCCACACCGGTTTTGAGGCTTTCGTTGCCGTTCCAGTACACGTTGTAGCGGCTGGTCAGGTTGTGATAAGCGCGCCTTGTCCAGGTGTTCTTTTTTGTGGAGCAGGCCTGCGCCACCAGCAACAGCGCCGGCAACAGCAGCCAATAAGATTTAATGTGCAGCGAATGTCTCATTCCTTTGTTTTGCAACCCTTTCAAACGTCGGATTTTGCAGCTTAGTCTAATACAGTACCACGAATTATCACGAATGGCAAAAGTAAGCAAAATCATTGCCTTTCGTGCTGCAATCCCGAGCTTATGACACTGAAGCAGCGATGCATGGCATAATAATGATAACTTTGCCGGGCTTCAGGTATTGTATCCGACACATGGCACGCGACAAAAGGAAGTGGTATCAAAAGCTGCACAATAAGTACAGGCTGGTAATGTTCGACGATGAGTCGTTCGAAGAGAAAATCAGCTTCAGGCTAAGCAGGATGAACGTTTTTGTGGTGGTGGTGAGCCTTAGTTTTTTTCTGGTTTTCATCACCACATATATCATTGCGTTTACTCCCCTGCGGGAATACATTCCGGGCTATACCGACCTCGAAACAAAGCGCTCAGTCTATTCGCTTCAACGCAGAGCCGACTCGCTGGAGCGTGTTTTCGACCAGAAACAGCTCTATTTTGACAATATTCGCCGCATCGTGATGGGTTATGAAGACGGCGACGACAGCCTGACGGCGGTTCAGCTAAGCTTTCGCAACAAGCCGGCCGTGAGAAGCGATACGATACGGTTTACCCGGTCAAGGGAAGACAGCCTGCTGAGGATGGAATTCGAAAACACAGAGCGTTTCAATCTGATGACCGAAGGCAGCATCATCCCCGAATCGCGTCGACGGGCCATGGGTATTGCCAACTTTTTTGTGCCGCTCAAGGGTACCGTTACCAATAAATTCAATCCGGCTCAGCGCCATTTTGGTGTCGATGTGGTGAGCCGGCCCAACGAGGCGATTAAGGCAACCCTCGAAGGAGTGGTTGTGTTTGCCGACTGGACGCCCGAAAAAGGATATGTTATTGGCATTCAACATGCTGGAAACTTCCTATCGGTTTACAAACACAATTCTGTTCTGTTACGTCGCGAAGGCGATGTGGTGAGGGCCGGCGAACCCATTGCCATCATCGGGCAGGGCGGCGAGCTAAGCACTGGTCCTCACCTGCATTTTGAGCTGTGGTATAATGCCAGTCCCATCAACCCGGAAGACTATATATC
>DAIOUP010000028.1:0-10365 GCA_036759465.1 Bacteroidales bacterium | reverse complement strand
TGTGCACCCCAACATGGGTTTGGTTGCCAAAGCGCCTGCGCAAAACCAGCTCAACAGCCGTGGCAATTTCGTGTGACGCCTCAACCGAGAGCCCTTTATCAACCTTCACATGCACCTCAATAGCCAAAATGCTGCCTATCTTTCTCGTCTTGAGCCTGTGAAACGCTTTTACCCCGTGCTGATTGCTGATCAGCGAAGCAATTTCATCATTAATATGATCGGGCAGTGAGGCTTCGAGCAGCTCCCTGATGCTGGGCATGCCCAGGTCCCATGCAACTTTGACGATGAAAACACTCACAACCATTCCTGCCAGAGGGTCGAGTACACGCCAGCCTTCACCGAGAAAAATAGCTCCACCGATTCCGAGGGCAGTACCAATTGAGGAGAGTGCATCCGACCGATGATGCCATGCATTGGCAACTACAGCCTGACTGTAAATTCGCTTACCCACGTTCTTCGTCCAGCGAAACAGCCATTCTTTTACAACAATACTCACCAATGCTGCCCATAATGCAATTGTCCCGGGCTTATCGAGGACCGTGCCGCTGATAGCCGCATATACTTTAACGAGCGACTCCCAAAAAATTGCCACTCCTACCACCATGAGGGCAAAACTGATAAGCATGGTGGCAAAGGTCTCGTACTTACCATGCCCGTAATGGTGCCCGTCGTCGCTATCCCTACCCGAAATACGCACAAATGCAAGCACTACCACATCGGTGATAATATCCGACAGGCTATGAAATCCGTCAGCCAGCATGGCTGCACTACGACCCAGGATTCCGGCGGCAATTTTTCCGGTGGTGAGCAGAATATTCACCAGCATTCCGGCCACTGTGATGCGCGTGGCTACATCGCTGCGATTGTGCTTTTCCATAGGTAAATCAAAATTACGAAATGTGATATTAAATCGATATATAAAAAAAGCCGGATTAGATCCGGCAAAATAAGGTTTGTATGTCGGACCTTTAAGGCTATTTGACCTCCATTCCCACTTTCGAATAAATCTCGTAAGTGTCTTTGGCGATCATGAATTCCTCGTCAGTAGGGATAACAAGCACCTTTACCCTCGATTCAGGCTTGCTGATTTCAACCTCCTTAGCCCGAATTGAAAGCGATTTTTCGGTATCGACGAGCACACCCATATACTCAAGGCCCTCGAGCGATTTGGTTCGGGTAACGGTGTCGTTTTCTCCAATACCGCCTGTGAAAACAATCATATCAACGCCACCCATAGCTGCTGCATAGGCACCAATGTACTTTCTAACCCGGTACTGGTATATTTCCATGGCAAGGCGCGCACGTTCATTGCCTTGTTCGGCGGCAATCTCAATGTCGCGCATGTCCGACGAAATGCCCGAAATACCAAGCATTCCGGAGAATTTGTTTACAAGCGTACTGGTGTACTGGATGCTTGTTTCTTCTTTATCGGCTATGTAAAGCATCGCTCCCACATCAAGATCGCCGCAACGGGTGCCCATTACGAGACCTTCCAGCGGCGTCATGCCCATGCTCGTATCCACCGAGCGGCCTCTGTCGATGGCTGCCAGCGAAGCCCCATTGCCAAGGTGACAGGTGATAATGCGCTGATTGTGAATGTCGACACCTAAAAATTCGCATGCCCTTTGTGACACATACTTGTGACTGGTGCCATGGAAACCGTAGCGACGAATCTTGTATTTTTCGTAAAGCGCGTAGGGCAAGCCATAGAGATAGGCTTTGGGTGGCATGGTCTGATGGAATGCAGTATCGAAAACACCCACCTGAAGCACCTCGGGCAACAGTTCTTTCATAGCATAAATACCCTTGAGATTTGGCGGGTTGTGCAGCGGCGCAAGATCGACGCACTCTTCAAGAGCTTCTATGACTTCGTCGGTGATCAGCACGCTACCCGAAAACTTCTCGCCGGCATGTACCACGCGGTGCCCAACAGCCGAAATCTCGTCAAGGCTTTCGATGGAGCCGTATTTTTTGCTTATGAGCACTCCCAAAAGGTATTCGATACCCGACTGATGGTCGAGGATATCGCCTTCTATTTTTGCTTCAACGCCGTCGTTGCGCTTGTGCTTGATGGCGGCACCTTTTAGTCCAATTTTGTCAACAATACCTTTTGCAAGTACCGTGCGAGTGGGCATGTCGAACAGCTGATATTTTATGGATGAACTCCCACAATTGAGGACAATGATATTCATTTCAACGAGATTTTAATTTTAACGTTATTTGATTACGGCACAAGTAACTGTGTGATCTACCGGCTTACCCGATTTGTAGCTGTAGAACCCTCTTCCGCTGAGGCGTCCGTGATATCCTGCGCGCACTAATCTTTTAATAATCGGTGAGGGTTTGTACTTCTTGTCGCCGTATTCCTGATATAAGTTTTCCATGTAGCGCAACACTTTGTCGAGCCCAATGCGGTCGGCCATTTCGAACGGTCCGAGCAAATAACCGGTCGATTCGCGCATGGCTACATCGATGTCAGTTACTGAAGCAATGCCTTCCATAAGTATCTCGCAGGCTTCGTTGATAGTAACCACCAACATACGGGTTACGATGTTGCCGGGCGATTCGTTGAGCCGAATCACCATCTTATTAATCATACGGGCAAAACGCTCGGCAACGGCATAGGCTTCATCGCTGGTGTTGGTAGCCCTGACTACTTCGATGACATTTGTCTTGCTGATGGGAAGGATAAAATGCATTCCGATTGCCCTTTCGGGATGTTTTAGCACACTGCTCAGGTCGCTGATCATCAGGGTGGCTATATTGCTGGCAATGATGGCGTCGGGCCGCACTACTGCCTCAACATTTCTAAATATTTCGCGGCGAACCTCGAGACTTGTGCCTTTCCTTTTCGAGCTGATGGCTTCGATTACAATATCGCAATCGGCCAGATCTTTGTACTCTGTCGTACCGGAGATACGGCTGAGAATGGCACGTTTCTCGCCGGGTGTAAGGCCCCAGTGGTTGATGATATCATCAAGCTGCAGGCCAATATTGTGCACAGCCTCCTTGACTTTTTCTTCGCTCACATCAAGAAATATGGCGTCTAGCCCATATTCGCTGACTGTGCGGATAATTTCCTGTCCAACCGTACCGGCCCCTACCACCCCAATCTTCTGGATGCTGCCTTTGGGCTGGGGTCGCTTGCCCAAACTGAAATCGGCTAATGATTCACTCATATTATTGACGTTGTTGTTTGTGTTTGTTTGCTGGCCTGATTGGCCGTTATGGCAACAAGATTTACAATGTCCTCAACCGAACAACCCCTCGAAAGGTCGTTGATTGGCGCTGCAAGTCCTTGTAGAACAGGACCTATAGCTTCGGCGCCTGCAAGTCGCTGAACCAATTTGTAAGCTATATTGCCTGTTTCGAGCGAAGGAAAGACCAACACGTTGGATCTTCCGGCAATGGGTGAGCCCGGCGCTTTTGAACGGCCAACGGCCTCAACAATGGCTGCATCGGCCTGAAGCTCACCATCGATGGCCAGCGAAGGGTTACGCAACCGGGCGATGTTGGTCGCCTCTACCACCTTGTTTACCTTTTCGTGCTTCGCACTGCCTTTCGTACTGAAGCTCAGCATAGCCACACGTGGCTCAATACCAGCAATGGTGTTGGCCGTTTGGGCAGATAAAAGTGCTATCTCGGCAAGTTCCTCTGCTGTGGGATCGGGATTAACGGCACAATCGGCAAAAACCATCATGCCATTTTCGCCATAATTGCTATCTGGAAGGAGCATGATAAATGCCCCGGAAACTGCACTAATGCCAGGCTGTGTTTTTATGATCTGGAATGCGGGCCGAAGCACGTCGCCGGTAGTATTGGCCGCTCCGGCCACCTCACCGTATGCCCTTCCGTCCTTTATCAGTAAAACACCCAGATAGAGCGGGTTCTGAACCAGCTGCAGGGCCGCCTCGTAAGCAAGCCCCTTCGATTTTCTCAACTCAAAGAGCAAATCGGCAAAATAGGCTTTCTCGCTATGGTATTGCGGGTCGATAATTGTTGCTTTACTGATGTTGTGCAATCCCTTTTCGCTTGCAGCTTTCTCAATTAAGGCCGGCGAACCAATGAGAATCAGCTCGGCAATTTCCTCCCCCAGAATGATGTCGGCAGCCATGAGCGTGCGCTCTTCGGTGCCTTCGGGCAAAACGATAGTCCGCTTTGCGACCCTTGCCCGTCGCCGAATGAGTTCTATAAAATTCATCTGTTTAAAGTAAATGAGTTAAAAACGTAGATAAGTGCTGTTTTGGCGGTGCAAAATTACCGTATTTCAGCCAATCAGGCCTCGTTAATGTTAACTAATTAACAATATGACATGATATTTAAAAATCTGATTTAGTGATAGTTAAATGTTTTATTACTTATATAAAATCAATTTAAATTACTATTTTTGCTGGCTAAATCCGGTATCAGCCTATGGCGGGCAATACAGTTTCTGATAATCAGATGGTTACCGAAAGATCCATCGGCAATTTAATGCTTCACGGCCCCGATGGCTCGTTTGAACTATATCCGGTAATACATCGGAAGGAAACAGGCAAACTTTTGCATGCCGGGCAAAGCGCCGTAATCGACATAAAGCCGAAAAGCCGGGATAACCAGCCGGAATATGCACAATGGCTCGGAAATGTGGTTTTGTTTTCCTTTGCTATCATGGTATTTTTCCGGCTTACCTATCCGCGAAGGTTTACACAATTTTTCAGAGCTTCACTAAGCAGCAAGGGGCTTTTTCAGCTCATGCGCGAGTGGAGTCCGATGAATGTGCTGTCGCTGGTCTTTAGTCTGATGCATACCATTGGTTTTGCGATTTTTTTATACACCGGGGCTGTAGTGCTGGGCTCTCCGCTGTCTTTCACCAATGGCTGGCTCCTCGATTTACTCCTCCTATCCGGCATTACAACATTTGTTGTTTACGGAAAGTATGCCACAATCCTGATTCTGGCATGGCTGTTTCAGCTACGCGAGAGCGGCCGTCGCTATCTGGCCAATCAAATTGTGTATAGCTTCATTTTCAGCCTTATGCTTTTCCCGGTGCTACTTTCCATTATCTACAATCCCTCCCCGGCGGCACTTTTAACTTCGGCTGTTTTGCTCGCCCTGCTTCACACGCTCCGGTTGCTTCGCAGCTTTGCAATAGGATTGACCGAAAGGCACATCCCCTTGCACTATTTATTTTTGTATCTTTGCACCCTCGAAATCGTTCCGCTTGTCCTGTTGTTCAAGGCTGTAGGCATCATCGTTTCAGGGCAGTCGTTTGCCTGACCACGAGATGATTTCTTCCGGAATAGCTGGAGAAAGGTGACCAAAAAGAAGAGGTTTAGCCGATGAAGATCAAAAAGGTACTGGTATCACAACCCAAACCTGCAGATTTTGAGAAGTCGCCCTATGGCGAACTTGCGAAAAAATACAGCCTGCAGATTGATTTCTTCAAGTTCATCAAGATTGAAGACGTACCTGCAAGGGAGCTGCGTCAGGAAAGGATGAATCTGGGTGATTACACTGCCGTAATTCTCACCAGCCGCAATGCAGTTGACCACTATTTCCGCATTGCCAAAGAGATGCGCTTCGAAGTGCCCGAAACCATGAAGTATTTCTGCATATCCGACTCCACAGCATTCTACCTCCAGAAATACGTTCAGTTTCGCAAGCGAAAAATCTTCTATGGCAAACAGAGCTTCCAGGACCTGATGGATGTGGTGCGTAAGCATAAGGAGGAAAAGTTCCTTTTGCCCTGCTCGGATATTCACAAAGATACCATGGTCGATTTGCTTGAGGAAAACGCCATCAATTTCCAGAAAGCTATCATGTATCGCACCGTAGCCGCCGACCTCAACGGCATCAAGCTCGAAGACTACGACCTGGTGGTGTTTTTCAGCCCTGCCGGCATCAAATCACTACAGCAGAATTATCCCAAATTCAAACAAGGTGAGCTGCTTTTTGGAGCATTTGGACAAAGCACCTGCGAGGCCGTTACGGAAGCTGGTTTTCAGCTGCATATCCCCGCTCCAACAAAAAACAGCCCTTCGATGACTATGGCCATCGAAGAATTCATCGTCAATGAGCTGAAAAAGAACGGAAAGAAAAAATAATTTCATTCCGATGTAACTTAACCCGGTACACTGCTCAAAAGTGTGCCGCCTTCTTGATTATATCTGCACGATTTTTTTTTCGACGACCAGCCCAATCAACGACGTGTTTTGTCGCACTGTGCCCCCTACTTTTGCATTCCCTAAATCATCAAAGCCACAATAAAAGCCACACGAC
The DNA here is from genome assembly GCA_036759465.1 of Bacteroidales bacterium. Lineage (GTDB taxonomy): Bacteria > Bacteroidota > Bacteroidia > Bacteroidales > F082 > JALNZU01. Next base: position 4,104 of record DAIOUP010000028.1, on the reverse strand, counting down.
ACACCATAACTAATTAACAACCAAACAAAAAAACAAGCCGAACCAAAAACCCAAAACACCGAACACAAAACACTCCCCGCCTCGCTGCAGAGGAAACAACCACTGTTAACGCATCTACTTTCGATCAGGTAATTACAAATCTTCATTACCTGGCCCTGCATTTGCCCGGCAAAATGAAAACTCCGGCATCACTACCATTTTCTGAAAAAGAACAAACCATTAAAACAAACCCAAAAACGTTAAGAAGATGACAACAAACAACAGCCAGCAGAATCAGCAGCCCGAAAACGACCACATCAGGGTCTACAACCTCATCATCCTCGACGAAAGCGACTCGATGGACAGTATCAAGTCAGAGACCATCAGTACCTTCAACGAGATCGCTGACACCATCAGGGAAGCTGAAACAAAAAATCCGGAGCAGACCCATTTTGTAAGCTACGTGAGCTTCAATACTAATGGGATAAAGACCCGCATGGACCGCAAACCCACCAAGGAAATTGAAAAAATTGACGATAAAAGTTTCAATCCGGCTGCCATGACACCCCTTTACGATGCTACGGCGACCAGCCTGCTCCACCTCGAAAATGCCATTCAGCATGAACAGGATACCGAAGTGCTGGTTTCCATCATCACCGATGGCCTCGAAAATGCCTCACGCGAATTTAACCGCCAAGCCCATATTTGAATTGGTGGAACGACTGCGCAAAAAAGGCTGGACCATCACTTTTTATGGCGCTAATCAGGATGCCGATAGGGTGGCCAGGGGCATCAACATCATCAATAGCAGGAAATTTAAAGCCACATCACAGGGCATGCATGAAATGGCTGTGCAAGATAAGGTTCGTCGCATGAAGTATTTCGAAAAGCTGAAAGACAAATCCATGCGCGGAAAAGAAAAAACCGACTACTTCGACGATGATGATTTATTAGGTTGCATTCACGAATCGCCCGACCAGAAGTAAAACTTCTGCTATCAATTAACGACCAAAAAAAGCGGGAGGCTGACTCAAAAGTTTTTTTGTGCCAAGCTGTGCAGAATGCTTATAATCATTGTATTCTAAAAAAAATAAATCACAACATTTCAAAGTATCAGCCCCACGTCTCGGAGTGTTATAGAATGATTCGTATTGACTTTCAGGAAAGCTACATTTTTCTTTAGCCACTCATTATTAGAATCTAGTCTCTTCACTTGAACCAAAGCGCTGTTGTGACCGCAAACTCTTAATACAGTGCTTTTGGCTAGTGAGCCTTTCGATTAGGAGCGCGAAGGCTTTACGGCGATCTTCGAAATCAGCGAGCAGCTCAGCGGTGGCTGTATGTGCCAGCTGCGCAAACGGCAAAAATTGAACAAAAAAACCGCCGATGCGGTTTTATCTTATTGATTTTTAGCTATTTATGTGACCCCGGAGGGACTCGAACCCCCAACCTACAGAACCGGAATCTGGCATTCTATCCATTGAACTACGGGGCCGTAAAGGATTGCAAAAGTACAACGTTTTACCGAAAAACCATTCGTCAGGTAAAGGTCTGCAATTCGCAAAGGCGTTTATACACGCCATTGACTTCCAAAAGCTGGTGGTGCGTGCCACGCTCAACGATACGGCCTTTCTGAAGCACTATGATCTCGTCGGCATGTTGAATGGTCGAGAGCCTGTGGGCAATGACCACCGAAGTGCGCGATTCCATCAATCGCGATAAGGCTTCCTGTACAAGACGCTCGGCTTCAGTGTCAAGCGAGGAGGTAGCCTCATCGAGGATGAGAACAGCGGGATTTTTCAACACGGCACGTGCAATACTCAGGCGCTGGCGCTGCCCCCCTGAGAGATTTGAGCCGCGGTCGCCGATGTAGGAATCGTAGCCCTGCGGCAATTGCATGATAAATTCATGGGCATTGGCCACCTTAGCAGCCTCAACTACCTGTTCCATGGTGGCATCACGCATTCCGAAAGCGACGTTGTTGAACACGGTGTCGTTAAACAAAATGCTTTCCTGTGTTACGATGCCGAATAGGCCTCTTAGTTTGTCGATGCGCAGCTCGCGGATATCTATTCCGTCGACAGTGATGCTGCCCTCCGTTACATCATAAAAGCGTGCCAGCAGATCGACCATCGTACTTTTACCGCCTCCCGACTCGCCCACAAGGGCAATCATTTTTCCCTTCTCTACCCTAAGATTGATATCGCGAAGCACCCAATCGGTGTTGTATCTGAAGGAAACATCCTTGTATTCGATGCTATGATTTAATGTTGAAACATCAAGAGCTCCTGGCTTCTCCGTGATCACCTCCTCGGCATCGAGCAGCTCAAAAATGCGTTCGGCCGAGGCAATTCCTTTTTGCATATTGTAATAGGCCTGAGTGAACGTTTTTGCCGGAGGAATAATCTGCGAGAATACTACTATATAAGTGATGAAATCGGCTGCACCAAGCGGCGAATTATCTGAAAGCACCATGCGGCCACCAAACCACAACACAATGATAACCACCACCGAAGACAGGAACTCGCTCATGGGCGAGCTAAGGTCGCGGCGACGGTAGATGCGTTGCATCAGGTGCGAAAACTTGCTGTTTTGTTCCCTGAAACGTTGGTCGGAATATTCAATGGCATTGAAGGCCTTAATAATCCGCAGACCGCTAATGGTTTCCTCAATGATGCTGAGCATGCCTGCCAGGCGATCCTGTCCCGCTTTGCTGGTTTTGCGCAGGCTTCGACCAACTGCACCAATAAGGTAACCCGCAAAAGGAAGGATGATCAGCACAAAAAGCGTCAGCTGCGGGCTCATCGAAATCATGAACACCAGATAGGCGATGATGGTGATTGGATCGCGGACAAACATCTCGAGCGAATTCATGATGCTGTTTTCCACTTCCTGCACATCGCTCGAAATGCGGGCCATGATATCGCCCTTGCGATTCTTGTGATAAAACGAGAGCGGCAGAATGAGGATGCGATGATAGATGGCGTTGCGGAGATCTCTGGTGGCACCAACCCTGAGTGCAGCGATGAAATAGCTGGTGAGGAAACGTCCGGCATTGCGCAACAAAAAAGCCGAAAGCATGATAAGACAAATATAGAGCAATGCATTTACATGCCCCTGCGTGGTTATCACCTTACTAATGAAATAGTTAAGTGTGGCCAGCATGGCATCGAAGCTGAATGCAAACTTCGGAGCCTCGGTCACCAGCTCGCTATTTCCAAAAAGCAGGTTGAGGAAAGGCACCAGCAGCGCAAAGGTGAAGAGCGAAAACAAGACCACCCAAAGGTTGAACAACACATTGAGCAGTGCATAGCCCCAATAGGGCTTTGCATAGGAGAGCACACGAAAAAATTTGCGCATCATGGCTTCTAGGTCGGATTAATGCCTGTATAGGCCGAAGGTGAAAGGCTGTGAAGCTCGTCTTTGATGCGCTGTTCCACAGGCAAATTGTCGATAAATCGGTGCAGCTCGTCCATACCGGGAGCCTGTTTGGTACGGGTCAGGTCGCGGAGCAATTCGTAGGCATTGGCTACCCCTTCGCGCCTTAGAATGGTTTGAATAGCTTCGGCCACAACCACAGCATTGTTATTCAGGTCGTTTTCGATGGCCTGCTGGTTGATTATCAGTTTATTGAGGCCACGCAGAATGGAGTCGTAGGCAATGATGCTGTGTGCAAAGGGCACACCGGTGTTGCGCGTAACGGTGGAGTCGGTGAGGTCGCGCTGAAGGCGGCTAATGGGAAGCTTTTCGGCTAAGTGTGTAAACAGGGCATTGGCTATTCCAAGGTTTCCTTCGGCATTTTCGAAGTCGATGGGGTTCACCTTGTGCGGCATGGCCGAAGAACCTACTTCGCCGGATTTGATGGCTTGTTTGAAATAGTCGAGCATGATGTACATCCAGATGTCGCGGCAAAGGTCGATCAGGATGGTGTTAATGCGGCGCATGAGGTCGAAAAGGGCAGCCTGATCGTCGTAATGTTCAATCTGTGTAGTGGTTTGCTGACGCTGCAGGCCCAGCTTTACGCTCAGAAAGTGGTTGGCAAAGCTCACCCAGTTCACTTCGGGAAAGGCCGCTGCATGGGCGTTGAAGTTGCCCGTGGCGCCGCCGAACTTTCCGGTATAAGGT
>DAIOUP010000027.1:0-10733 GCA_036759465.1 Bacteroidales bacterium | reverse complement strand
TTTGCCATCGGCTTTAAAGGCGGGCAGGAACTTGCCTACGGGGGTTTGGACGGCGAGGTGCTGCGCGGTTTGGTTTTCGGATTGGTTATTTCGGCAAGCATACCGGTTTACGTTTTCTTTTTGCTGCGCAAGCGACTATCGGCCGAAGATGCCGGTGCTGTTGCAGCCGCTTATGGTTCCGTGAGCGCAGTAACTTTTGTAACAGCGGTATCGTTTCTCGAAGCGCTAAAAATTAACTTTGGAGGCCATATGGTGGCAGTGATGGCCCTCATGGAATCGCCGGCCATTATATCGGGTGTTGTGCTGATGCGCCTTTACGGAAAAAAAAATGAGGATGCCGAAAGCCTGGGCAGCATCGTGAAGCATTCTTTTACCAACGGAAGTGTGTTGATGATACTGGGAAGCCTGATTATCGGCTTCCTTTCCGATCCTCAGCAGGCTCAAGGCATCAAACCCTTTACCAACGACATCTTTAAGGGCTTTTTAGCCATCTTTTTACTCGAAATGGGCATGGTCACTGCCCGTCGTTTGGGCTCGTTTCGCAGGTATGGCCTTTATCTTTCAGCGTTTGCCGTCATTCTTCCCCTGTTCAACGGGGTGCTTGTGGCATTTCTGAGCGGCTTCATCACAACCAGTCCAGGCGACAGGCTAATGTTTGCTGTGCTGGCCGCCAGCGCGTCATACATTGCAGTTCCGGCTGCAATGAAAATCGCCGCTCCATCAGCCGATCCGGGGCTTTACATCCCCATGTCGCTGGGCATCACCTTTCCGGTAAATATCACGATTGGGCTGCCGCTTTATATGGCAGTCGTAACCAACACTTAATCAAACGGACTATTTGTTAATTAACTACCTCTGTTCGAAGATGTTTGAAATCGCAAATTCGACATATACCACTCACCTTTCAAAAGCTTCCTAAAACTTAAAACCGGTTTGCATTGTTGCTTTGGTTTTTAACTTGCGCATATCATTCTTAACTATTCAACCACGATGAAAACTATTCGATTCGCCCTGGCTGCCCTGCTGGCATCGTTAACGCTGATACAAGCATGGGCGCAAAAGAAAAATCAAAACCCTGCTCCCCCACAAGAAATCAGTGCCGAGCTGCTCAACGGCCTCAAATTCCGTAGCATAGGGCCAGCCCTGATGTCGGGACGCATTGCCGATATTGCCATTGACCCGCAAAACGAACATATCTGGTATGTAGCCGCGGGTTCCGGAGGCGTCTGGAAAACCGAAAACTCAGGCACCACCTGGAATCCCATTTTCGACAACTACGGGGCCTATTCCATTGGTTGCTTGACCATTGATCCATCGAACAACAAGCGCATCTGGGCTGGTACCGGCGAAAATGTGGGCGGCAGGCATGTGGGCTACGGCGATGGCATCTACCTGAGTGAGGATGCCGGCAAGTCGTGGACCAACAAAGGCCTCAAAAATTCTGAACACATCTCCAAAATCATTGTTCACCCCAACGATCCCAAAACGGTTTGGGTAGCCGCTCAGGGGCCTTTGTGGAGCAAGGGCGGCGAGCGTGGTGTTTTCAAAACCACTGATGGCGGCAACACATGGAAGAAGGTACTCGGCGGTAACGAGTGGACCGGTGCCACCGATCTGCTCATCGACCCACGCGATCCAAATCGGCTGTATGCTGCCACCTGGCAGCGCCATCGCACTGTGGCTGCCTATATGGGAGGAGGCCCTGGAACAGCCATCTATCGCTCCGACGACGGTGGCGAAAACTGGCAAAAACTGACCAAAGGATTGCCTTCGCAGGACATGGGAAAGATTGGTCTGGCCATCTCGCCACAACAGCCCGATGTGATTTATGCCGCTATTGAGCTCGAACGCCGCACGGGCGCTGTTTACAGAAGCACCGACCGCGGCGCTAGCTGGGAAAAACAATCGGATGCCGTGGCCGGAGGAACAGGGCCTCATTACTATCAGGAACTTATGGCCTGCCCCCATAACTTCGATCGCATCTATCTGATGGATGTAGTGATACAAGTTTCCAACGATGGTGGCAGAACCTTCGAACGCCAGAATACCCGCTACAAGCATGTAGATAACCACGCCCTGGCCTTCCGCAAAAACGACCCGCTTTATATGCTTTCGGGCAATGACGGCGGCCTATACGAAACCTTCGACGAAGGCAAAACATGGAAATTTGTTGCCAACCTGCCGGTTACACAATTTTACAAGCTTGCCGTGGATGACGACTATCCGTTTTACAATGTTTACGGCGGCACACAGGACAACAACACGCAAGGCGGACCAAGCCGCACGGGCAATGTACATGGCATTCGCAATGCCGACTGGTTTGTAACCCTCTTTGGCGATGGCCATCAGCCCGCCACCGAGCCAGGCAATCCCGACATTGTTTACTCGCAATGGCAGCAAGGCAATCTGACCCGTTGGGACCGTAAAAGCGGCGAAATGGTGTACATCAAACCCCAACCAGGTGAAAATGAAGGCGTCGAACGCTTCAATTGGGATGCCCCCATATTGGTTAGTCCGCACAAACCCACCCGACTATATCATGCCTCGCATCGTGTATGGCGCTCCGAAGACCGTGGCGACAGCTGGATACCCATTTCGGGCGATCTCACCCGCAATCAGCAACGCATTAACGAAAGACTCATGGGCAGGCTCTGGAGCTGGGACAGCCCCTGGGATATGCTGGCTATGTCGGAATATAGCACCATCACCTCGCTCTCGGAATCACCTGTAAAAGAAGGACTTATCTGGGCCGGAACGGACGACGGACTGCTTCAGGTGACCGAAGACGGCGGAAAAAACTGGCGAACCATCCCTATTGACCGCCTGCCGGGAGTTCCGGCCACAGCCTTCGTGAACGACATCAAAGCCGACTTCTTCGATGTCAATACGGTTTATGTGGTACTCGACAACCACAAATTCGGCGACCTGGAGCCCTACATCTACAAAAGCACCGACCTCGGCCGAAGCTGGAACAGTCTGAAAGCCAATCTGCCAGCCCGAACCTTACTCTGGCGGGTGGTGCAGGATCATGTAAAACCCGAGCTCATGTTTCTGGCCACCGAGTTTGGCATTTGGTTTACTCCTGATGGTGGAAAAAGCTGGACACAGCTCAAAGGCGGACTGCCTGTAATCTCCTTCCGTGACCTGGCCATACAAAAACGCGAAAACGACCTTGTGGCAGCATCATTCGGAAGAGGCTTCTACATACTTGACGACTACAGTCCTCTGCGTCAGATAGATGGCAAAATACTGGAGAAACCCGCAGCCCTCTTCAGCACACGCCCCGCGCTATGGTACATACCACGTCAGGTGCTGGGCAGCGACCAAAAGGCCAGCAAAGGTGATGCTTATTTCGTAGCCGACAACCCGCCTTTCGGGGCTGTGTTCACCTATTACATCAAAGACGAAATTCGTTCGGCACGCCAGACAAGGCAAGAAGCCGAAAAATCAGCTCGTAAAGCAGAACAGGACATCCCCTTCCCTGGTTGGGAAGCAGTGGAAGCCGAGCGTCTGTCGCCCGAACCCATAGTTTGGCTGGTAGTTAGGGATGCAAACGGCCAATACGTCAACCGCATCAGAGGCAACCGCACCAAAGGGGTTCACCGCACCGCATGGGATATGGGTCTGCCATCAAAAGCTGCAATGCGCGCCGAGCAAGGCGACTGGGAACCTCGCGGACCAATGGCAGCACCGGGCCAATATTTCGTGAGCCTCTACAAACAACAGGATGGCCAGCTGGAGCTTATGGCCGGACCAGAATCTTTCGAAATCAAGCCTCTCAACCTCAACAGCCTCAAGGGCGCATCGCCCGAAGCAGTTGTGGCTTTCTGGCAGGAAGTGCAGGAAGTACGCCGCAGTATTTCGGCTGGCAATGTGCTGCTGCAGAGCCTCTTGAGTAAAACTAATCTCATGGAGCGCGCTTTGGCAAGAACAGCCGTGCAACCCGCCGAACTCACAACAAAAATTCAACAGCTCCGTCAGGAACTGCAAAAGCTTGACCTTCAAATGAACGGCAACCGCAGCAAAGACCAGGTGGGCGAGGATAATCCGCCTACGCCAAATAGCCGGCTCAGTTATGCTACTATGGGTACAGCAAATTCAACCTATGGTCCAACACCCAGCCACAGGCAACAGCTCGAACTGGCCAAATCGGCTTTTGCACCCATCCGTCAGCGGCTCGAACAGATACGCACCACCACAGTGCCTGCCATCGAAAAGGAATTACAGCAGGCCGGCGCTCCATGGTTCGAAGGCATGAGCCTGCCTGAATAAAAACGCTTTTCTCGAAGCAAAGTATTTAAGGCCGGAGGATGATGCAAAGTCAATCAGCTCATCCTCCAGCCTTGTTCTATAAATTCGCCGTTTCAATCAAAATTGCCCGAAATATATTCCGAATAACTGCGTTAAATACCCTGATAAGTATTGATAAAGAAAATGCGGAGATATCTGATTTTGGTATTGATGGTTATAATGGCAGGCCAGGGCCTTGCACAACGCCGTGTTGTGGTCAATCTGCCAAAATTCGACCTCGAGCCTTACCATTTCGGTTTCATTCTGGCCGGCAATCAGATGCAGCTGACATGGAAACCTGTGGAAGGATATCAGGATATCATCTGGGAAAATAAAGATTTTGGCAACGACCTGCCCAGCAGCGTAGGTAATGCGCGCATCAGCGAAATCAATTCACAACCGGTTCCCGGTTTTGCCGTGGGCATTGTTGGTAACCTGAGGCTTGGCCAGTATTTCGACCTCCGTTTCATTCCCACGCTTGCACTCGGCGACAGAAGCATCATCTACAAGGTAGAACCGGTGGACAAATCCACAATTTTTGAGATAAAAAAAAGCATGCCTTCAACCAGCGTTGATTTTCCGCTGCACCTTAAATACCGCTCCAGCCGGCACAACAACTTTGCGGCTTACCTCATCGGAGGAGGAAAATACAGCATTGAAATGGCCTCGACAAAAAAGATTATGAGCGTAACCAACGATGTTCCTGTTAAGATCGACCGACACGACCTTGCCGCTGAAGCCGGTGCCGGTGTGGATTTTTATACTCCTTATTTCAAGTTTGGCATCGAAGCCAAAATGAGCTACGGAATCCTTGATATCCTTGTAATAGACCAATACGCTTACAGCAGATCGCTCAACAAGCTGAACAACAAGGTGTTTCAGCTTGCGTTTACATTCGAATAACCAAAAGTTTATTGACGGACAAACATCTTGAGCACCCGCTTGAAATCGAGTGCTGAGCTAATGGCACGCACATTGTCGGGCAAATCGAACTGAATGGTTGCCGCCTGTATTCCGCTGATTATCAGTTGCTGATCCTTGAAATGCTCGGAAAGTTGTCTTAAATAGTCCTTCATTTCGTGCTGAGTGATGGCCGAAACAAAATAGGTGGCAAGCACATCGGGCCTGGCAGTACTACCCACCGAGAACAGATCGTTCAGCGGCACGTTCTGTCCCAAATAGATGGCGCGGAACCCGTTTTTGCGCGATAAATAATAATAGGTTAGCAATCCGATTTCGTGCAGCTCCCATTCGGGCAAAAAGAGCAAGATGGTTTTGGCCGCTGAGTTGTAAATTCTTGGAAGACTGTCGATGGCCACAAACAACTTCATCCTGATGAGGTTGCTGATGAAGTGTTCCTGTGCAGGATTAATGGTGCCGGTTTGCCAAAGTACGCCCACCTTTTCGAAAAACGGATACACCACGTGATAGAGGCTTTCTTCAAATCCGATCTTGATGATGCTTTGGTTGAGGATGCGCTCGAACCTCTCCTCGTTCAACTCAATCATGGCCACAACCAGGCCTTCGATCTGGCTGAGATAGTCCGATTCGGGACGGATAACCTCCAGTATCTTTTGGTTGATTTCGTGGTTGCTCATGCGGGCAATCCGCGAAATCTTGATGCCGTGCCGGTTTAAGATGCTCACATTGAGCAGCTTCTTGAGGTCCTCGTCAGTATAAAATCGTATGTTGGTGTCGGAGCGCGGAGGGTCAACAATACCATACCGCTTCTCCCAAATACGCAAGGTGTGTGCCTTGATATTGGTCAATCGCTCCAGATCCTTGATGGAATATGTTGACATGTTTTTATGTTAGCAGGTAGTAAACACTTGAAATCCTGATTTGTTTAATCCCACAGTCAGTAAATCAAACGTATAACCTTCAGAAAATCGACAGCCCAAAAATGTGTAATTTCGTGCAAAAATATTCATTGCAGGCAATTTATCAAATTCAGGCTGTAATCATTGGCACCGGCAAGGTGGCCAACGCTTTGGGCAGTGCTTTGCACGATGCCGGCCTGAATATTACAGGCTTATGCGGCCGCAATGCCCTTCGGGCCGAAAAGCTTGCAAGTATGCTCGGCACAAAAGCATACAATGATGTTAAAGATTTGCCGCGAGACGCTGGTATCTACATTTTAGCTGTATCTGATGACGCAGTGGCAGAAGTTTCGGAGCAACTTGGCACGGTTAACGGACTGGTGGTTCATGTCGCGGGGAGTCTGCCTGCCGGGATTTTGTCGCCGGTGCATCAGCGCTATGGCGTATTTTATCCCTTGCAAACCTTCACCGAAGGACGCCATATCGACCTTAATGAGGTGCCCTTTTTCGTACAGGCAGGCCATCCCGACGATCTGAAAATTCTTGGCACTATTGCCGGCCTCCTCAGCAATAGAGTGATTGAATCGTCGGACCAGATGCGTGCGCAATTGCATCTTTCGGCGGTGTTTGCCAGCAATCTTGTTAATGCGCTTTACGATGTAAGCGCCGGCTTGCTCGAAAGCAAAGCGTTAGATTTCAGCGTCTTGCATCCACTAATACGGGAAACAGCACTCAAAGCCACCGCCATGCCGCCCTCGGTGGCTCAAACCGGGCCAGCCCGGCGCGATGATCTCAAGGCCATCGAGAAACATCTGAAACTCCTTGATAATCACCCACGCGAAAAAGCGGTTTATATCGAATTAACCAATTTTCTGCTCGAAAAATACCACGGAAAAACCTTATGAGCAATTATAAAGCCCTGTTGCGTAACGTTACCACCTTCATTTTCGACTACGACGGCGTAATGACCGACGGCGTGATCGTGCTCAACAACGATGGAGAACCCTTGCGAACAGCCAACGTCAAAGATGGTTATGCCCTGCAACTCATCCGAAAACTGGGCTACAACATTGCTATCATTTCGGGCGGATATTCGCCCTCCATGCTCCGTCGATTCGAATCGCTCAACATCGAAAACGTATTTCTTGGCGTGAGCAATAAACTCGAAGTGTTCGAAAAGTATCTGGAAGAAAACGGCATAAGGCCCGAAGAGGTGGTGTATATGGGCGACGATATACCCGACTACCGCCCCATGAAAAAGGCCGGAATACCTGTTTGTCCGTCCGATGCCTCCGAGGAAATCAAAAGCATAAGTGTTTATATCAGCCGGTATCGCGGTGGTCACGGCTGCGTGCGCGACATCATCGAGCAGGTGCTCAAGGTGCAGGGCCGCTGGATGACCGACGAAGCACATCAATGGTAAATCAAAAACAATGAAATATTTACGTCTTGTACGCTGGCCCAACCTCATCATCATGCTCCTCACCATGATGCTGCTCAGGCACCTAGTGATTATTCCACGGCTCGAACTGACCGGCATCGATCCCACTACCAACAATCTGCAGTTCATCCTCTATGCCATAACTACACTGCTCATTGCTGCCGGAGGTTACATTGTTAACGACATGATGGATATCGATGTGGATCGTATCAACAAGCCCGACCGAATGATCGTCACCAAAACCGTAAGCATGGGCATGGCCGAAAAGCTGTACTATGGCCTCTCCATCGCAGGAAGCCTTACCGGTTTGGCCATTGGTTTTCTGGTTAACAACTGGCTCCTTGGTCTGGCTTTTCCGGTGGCGGCAGGCGCCATGTGGTTTTACTCCAAACGCTATAAACGTATGTTGCTCATTGGCAACCTCGTCGTTTCCTTTGCCACTGCCGGCATCCTCATCATGGTTTGGCTTGTGGAGTTCTTTGCGCTGTCGCGTCAGCCCGAACTCTTCACCAAAGCCATTGGCGTGATGCCCGAAATTACCGGTTTCGTGATGGCCTATGCCCTTTTCGCCCTCCTGGCCACCATGCTCCGCGAATTCATTAAAGACATCGAGGATATGGAGGGCGACGCAAAAGGCGACTGCCGGACCTTCCCTGTAGTGTATGGCGTGCTTCCGGCCAAAAATCTGAGCATCGCAATCCTCACCACCCTACTTGTAATGATAGGCTTCTGGCAATACATATTATACATACAGTATTACACTCAGGCCATGATTTTTCTGTTTCTGGCTCTGGCGATAGGTTTGCTGCTGCTTGCCCGTTTGGCACTGGCCAGCCTCACCGTGCATTACACTCAGGCCTCCCTGCTTTCGAAATTGATTATGCTGGCCGGTCTGCTCTCTCTGCTATTTGTTTTGCCTCATGCTTGACCACCTTAAAAAATACCGTGTCGTACTGGCCTCAAAATCACCCCGGCGGCAACAATTGCTTACTGGAATGGATATTGATTTTGAGGTATTTGTAAAAGAAAGCGATGAAAGCTTTCCTCCCGAGATGCCCCTTCAGGAGGTAGCCCCGTACCTCAGCGAAAAAAAATCCCTGGCATTTGCCGATCATGAACTGTCACCAGATTTTCTGCTGATTACTGCTGATACCGTGGTCATTGCGGACAACCAAATACTGAACAAGCCCTCCGATGCAGAAGATGCAAAGCGGATGATTGGCCTCCTGCAGGGACGCAGGCACACGGTCATCACAGGCATTACGCTCCGCAGTCCAAAGCGCGCAATCACCCTCAGCGATGCCTCCGAAGTCGATTTTGTTGCTCTAAGCAATGACGAAATTGAATATTATGTTAATGCTTACAAGCCATTCGACAAAGCAGGCGCTTACGGCATACAGGAATGGATTGGTTATGTGGCCATTGCATCGGTGAAGGGTTCGTTTTTCAACGTAATGGGCCTGCCTACCCACAAACTTTATCAGGCATTAAAAGAATTTTGATAAACCAAACAGCAAAAACCATGAAACGCAGCCTCACCCGTCGTCTGATGAATTATTTTTTCCAGGGACTGCTTTACACAGCCCCCATCACACTCACCGTTTGGGGATTGAAGGCTACCTTCGAGTGGATCGACGGCCTGCTTATTGGACTGCTCGACGATTTGCTGAAGGTTCATATCCCCGGGCTTGGCGTTGTGGCGCTGATCCTTACAGTAACCCTTGCAGGTTTTCTGGGCACTACCATCTTATTTAAGCCACTCCTGCTGAAGTTAGACAAGTTTCTTGCCTCTACCCCGCTCATTAAAATCATTTATACTGCCTTTAAAGACCTAATCGAAGCCTTTGTAGGACAGAAAAAGCGCTTCAACGAGCCCGTGCTGGTCAAAGTGGGCAAAGGTTATGAGCTCGAGAAGATCGGTTTCATCACTAACAAAGATTTAGCATTTCTTGGGATTCCCAACCACATGGTAGCCGTATATTTGCCGCACTCTTACGCATGGTCGGGCAATTTGTTCATAGTGCCTGCCGAGAACGTCAGACCACTCGACGCCTCTTCCACCGAAGTGATGAAATTCATCATCTCGGCCGGAGTAACGAATCTGGAAAGTCAGAATAACGATGCAAACGAAAAACAACACTAAACCTACCATACTGGTAACCAACGACGACGGTTACTTTGCCCCGGGTCTGCGAAAACTAATCGAACTGATGCGGCCGCTTGGGCGTGTGGTGGTTGTGGCCGGTGAACAATCTATGTCGGGCATGGGCCATGCCATCACCATCACCACACCGCTCAGACTTAAGACGGTAACAAAAAGCGATGATTATGAGGAATATATCTGCAACGGAACACCTGTTGACTGCGTAAAGCTGGGCGAGCAAGTGGTGCTGCGTGCAAAACCTGACCTGCTGGTTTCGGGCATCAACCACGGATCAAACGCCTCAATCAATGTCATCTACTCCGGAACCATGGCTGCCGTAATAGAGGCCTGTATCGACGATATCCCTGCGATTGGTTACAGCCTCGCCGACTGGAGTCATTCGGCCGATATGCGTCATGTGGACGATTACGTGCAAAAAATTGCCCGACAGGTGCTCGAGAATGGCCTGCCAAAGGGTATTTGCCTGAATGTGAATATTCCTCCTGCTAGCACCATACCGCTCAAGGGCATTAAAATTTGCCGCCAATCGCATGCCCGCTGGATTGAGGAGTTTGACTCGAGGCAAGACCCCCGGGGAGCCGAATACCACTGGCTAACAGGACGTTTTGAAAATGACGACAGTGGCGAGGATACCGACCAGTGGGCGCTCGAAAACAACTTTGTATCGGTGGTACCCGTGCAATACGACCTCACCGCCTTCAAAGCCATGGATATGCTTAAGACCTGGAATCTCAACGGAAAAGGCAATTAACCGCTAAAGCTCAAGTTATGAAAGCACTATTTAGCGGAGATAAAATACTCAATGGCCTGATTATAGGCGTATTATCGTTTGCTGTTTTTCTTGGACTCTTGCTTGTTATTAAAAATCAGCTCGAAAACCTCCCTTATTGGCTTGAATCGCAAAAAGCCACCGCTCTGCTTGCGCTTATTCCCAACGTACTGCTCATTCGGGTGTATTTTATTAACCGAAAAGCCGACCGCACCGGACGCGGAATTCTTGTGATTACCTTTGCTGCCA
>DAIOUP010000026.1:0-10851 GCA_036759465.1 Bacteroidales bacterium | reverse complement strand
CCGGTCAGGCCAAAGACCACCGTGGCCGAAAAACCTTTCTTGCCTTTTTGCGGTGTGTAAACCAGCCCTGAAGGGCTGTAGCCCGGACTAAACTGCTGCGGAGGCACCACATTTTCATAGCCGTCGATGTTGGTTACATTGCGGTTGGTGCGATTCATATTGTAATGAAAGCCGCCTCCAAGTCCGTAGAGCGACATGGTGGCCGTGATGGGAAATCCCTGACCCGATTTGGCAAGGGCTTCGAAATAGAAATAGTCGTAATTGTTCACATTACCTACCTGAAGGGCCACCGCAGCCTGCACGCCAACGCCCTTGATGGTGGCATCGACGGCACCACTGAAACCATCGCCATACACCTGATCGTTTTTATAGATGCAGATGCCGCCTTTAAGTTCAGCCACCGCCACATCAATGTCCAGACTGATGCAGTTGAGTTGCGTCCGGTCGTAGGCGTAACGCCTCTTTTGCTGGTCGTATTTGGCAAAAATGGTAAAGTCGGTTGCGCCGCTGATGCCGTTGGGGTTGTCTTTGGTGAGCGTAAACTCGAGGCCCATATTAAATCCTACCTCCGGATTGTAGTTCTGGAACGAAGGATTGCCCTTGAGTTTGATCGGGAAGCCCGACAATTTGCCCTGTGCATTGGGATTGCTCAGCTGCAGGGCTTGAAGGCTGAGCTGTGGAACATCGTTATCGTTGTTGAAAATATTGAATCCCTGGAAGCTGACCGAAGGAATGGTAAAGCTTGAAACACTGTTCTTATCGTCGCCCGGCTTTTTCTGCCCGCCTTTTTCCCAGCCAATGGTGAGCGAACCGTTGAGTGTGGCCACAGGCTTTACCTTGTTTCCCTGAACCGTCACCCCAAAGCTGGAGTTGTCGGCCAATTGCGCCTTGGCGAAAAACATATCGATATCGAGCTGGCCCTGCATGCTGATGCCAAAATTCACTTTCATGTCGTTTTGGCCGTCGCCCGGTTCAAACGATGCATCGTAGCCCAATCCCACTTCGGTGATGGGCAGATTTACTTTTCCGTTGAGGCTGCCGCCCTGCAACATGCTCTTGCGAATGTCGATGCTGAGCTTTTCGATGCTCAAGCCCCAGCCGCCAAGGCTGCCGTCTTCGGGTTTCTGCACCAGATTGTTCAGCTCAAGCTTCAGCCACAAGCCTTCTCCATCAAGTACGATGTTGGAGACGTCCGCAGTAATGCGCTGGTTATCTGACCTTTTCAAATAGTTTGGCAGGGTAAGCTTCGGACTGTTGAGCACCACTCCGGTCCAGGTGTTTTTAAGCGGATCGGCCATCATGGGATGGTTGGCCGGAAAAACCATGGCCTGCGGGTTTTTTGTCCGCGAAAAGTCGAGCACGGCACTGCCAAAACCGAGTGTAAAGCCATTGGCCTGCTGACTGGTAAAAGCAGGGTGCGAAGCGATGGCTTCGGCTATCCAGTCGTTAGGGTTGTTGATGGTGGTGTTGAAGGCAAGGCTGTAGCGGGCCGGAGATGGGACGATATTGCCCTGTGCATCAACGGGGAGCACACGCTCGCGCGAAAATGATACGCTACCCTTTAGTTTAATCTCTTTAACGCCTTTGCAGTCGAACTTCACATAGCTGCCGTTGTTGCCGCCTTCGAGTATAAATTCGGCGTTGTTGCCAATGCTTTTTACAAGATTAGCGCTCAGGTTGAGCAGGCCTCCGGCCTCGCTGATGCCAAAGCCATTAGGCCTGATGCACACGCCCCGCATACCGAAGCTGAACTGCTGTCCGGCATTGCCAAGCGGGATTTCGGAGGCAAAGGCAATATTGGCATAAGCGGCCGTGGGAGTAAGCACAATGCCAAGAATGGTGAGCTCGGCCTGACCCATATTGAGCACAAAGGGCAAGGTATTGGCCGGACCATTGAAATTGAACAGGCTCACCTTTTTATTATACTGCTGAACGTGCTGACTGATGAGCGGCCAGTTGAGGTTTTGGTCGCTGAATGCACCTTCGGCGGTTTTCAGAAAATCGTCGGGAATGAGGTTTTGCGCAGCTGATTTTACCCAAACCTGCGACACTCCACAGGCCTGATTAGTGTTGTTTACGGTGAGGTTTTGAAAGGCCACCTCCACCTTGGTGTTAAGGAAAGGCACCTCCACAATCCCTGTTCCGCTGCCAGCTTGTATATTGGATATCAGCATCTTGAATTTTCCAACAAAAACGGTGCTGCCCGGCGATGGTGCCTTCGCTCCCTCGCAGTTTGGTGCTGATTGCTGGCAGGCACCGGCATTCATGCAATCGGCCACATCATCGGGATCGACGGGTATAACCGGAGGATCGTCACCAAATTCAAATCCGGGATTTTCAACCCCTGGTTCTCCTCCATCGCCAAGCAAGCCGCCACCGGCCTTCTGTATGGTGAACACCACAGCCTGACTGTTGCCGTTGTTCTTAAACGAAAGCTTTCCCTGAGGGTCGTAGGCCGTAACCTGCATAACATAAGTGTTTCCGGGTAGAAGCGGTGGTTTGCTCAAATCGTACAACAGCATGCCGGCAGGGATATTCGATTGCTCGAAATAGGTAACAACATATGGGCTGTTGAACGCATCGTTGGGGTTCATCAGGTTGAGGGCCGTGGCATCCACCAGCCGCAGGCGATAGCGCGTTTGTCCGCTGATGCCGCTGGGCGTCCATTGAAAAGTGAAAAACTGGGGATTGAGGGCCGTAAGTGCGGCCTGCTGCTGTGGCGAGAGGATGACGGGCGGGTCGTAGGCTGTAATAGGCATCACGGTGCATCCGCTGCTGCCTGAAAGTAATGCTCCGGATGAATAACTTAATGCCCTGACGCAGAGGGTATAGGCGCCCTCTGGCAATACACCGGCATTTTCGAACACACTGAACGAGATGCCCTGCAGCAGCAGATCGCTTTGCCTGATGTTGCCGTTGTAGGTTTTGAGCTGATTGAAGGTGAACATGCGCGTTTCGCCGGGAGCCATCACGATGGGCGATGAAGGCTGAAACTCGTCTTTCACGCGCACCATTACCCCGTTGTTGCCCTCGAGCGAGGGGATGAGCTTGAACTGCTGCACAGCCCCGCTCATGTTGGTTACGCTGATGAGCACATTGTTGCCCTGATCAATATAATCAGCCAGATTGGTTGAATAGGGAGGACGAATCACCACATTAATATTGAGCTGTTGAGCAGCCATCGAAAGGCCGATCAGCATGCCCGTAAAAATCAATATGAATCTTTTTTTCATACGTCAGGATTATTGGCGGTTGTTTTGGAAAGTCGTGAAATTGCAGAGAGCACCGAGCGCAGCTCGTTGACCGAAAAAGGCTTATGCAGCTGAAAGGTGCGCTCAAGCCGGTAAGCTTCAATCCAGTGTGAGGCATCGCCTCCCGTTACGATCACAAAATGGCAGGAGGTATGCGCAAGCATGCGGATCATATCAATCCCGTTGAGCAGTGGCATTTCCGAATCGAGCAGCAGCACATCGGGCCTTCCGGCCAGGATGTGTGGTATAGCCTCAAGCGGATTCTGGAACTTGCCGATGATTTGTAGCTCAGCATCAACGGCCCTGACCATCTTCTCGAGAAGGTCGAGGCTGTTCCATTCGTCGTCAATTAGGATAATACGCATACCGGGTGGTTGAAATCGGCTGCAAAATAGATTGCATTATTGGCGTACATCATTGCCGGTTTGCAAACAGTCATTGCGGGTTTGTCAGTGGTCTGATTGAAGCTATGAAGCGATTTGCTCAGGCAAGTTTAGCCATGCGTATCGCCACCGCTGTAGGTGTAAAACATTCTTTATTAGTTAGTTAATAGTTGTCAATGACACCAAAAACAGCAATCTCATGACGATGAAAGGATTGATGATTAATAGGTTAATACAATTGACAACAAAAAAACGACAACAACGATGATATAAATTATTGGTTCTTAGCCGTTTTAAGTGGGCAGCCCTAAATCGAGTTCTCCGAGGTGTAAGTAAATCATCAGTATAAAGTTTCTTGGATTTCGATATTCTTTGGCTACACGCTTTATTTCTTGAGTTTTCAGGTTAACTCTCTCGGGGTATGCATTTGTTACATGGAACTTGAAGTATGTTTTGATTCCATACCAATGAGCATGATGGGTATTGACGAAATCTCTTACTTGCGAGATTTTTGATTTCCAAGCCAGCTATATTAAATCGTTAATAGGCTTGAGTTTCGAAGTTATGCTTGCATCATTGAGTACCTACCCAAACAACCCCTTGAGACGATAAGCTTCACCTAATGTGGGATATAACTGACTGAGAAAGTCGACGTCTTTACGTTGTTTTTGCCCAAGGCTATTATTACGGAATAATGCTTATCAATTAACTGAAATCGAAACCCTATCTCATGTTATAAGCAAATGTGTAAATCCTAGTTATCTTCTTCTTGCATCAGTAAGATCCGATCAATCAACCGTGGATGTTGTAGACCTTAGGCAATCTTGAATAAATTTTCCATCTTCATGACATAAAGTTAACCGACACACTATAATCGGCCAAGAGCCAACAAAAGCATCCAAGAGTCTATACTTCCAATCCTGAATTGGTTGTAAATTGACCCTTATTGAGGGCCATTTTGGCTGATTCTCCTAAAAAACTCCTGTTTTGCACTGCGCGAGATGGGCACCGATGAGTTATCGCTCATCAGCACATCGCCTCCGTCCTGTTTCGACACAAAACGGATATGCGACAGGTTAATGAGGTGCGATTTGTGAATGCGAAAGAAGTTTGGGCTGTTGAGCAGGTCTTCGAGCTCGCGGAGATTTTTCGATACAAGGAGCGGTTTTGCACCTTCTATATATAATGTGCTATAGCTGCCGTCGGATTCGCAGCGGATCAGCCTGTCGTGTGCGATCATGTGGATGCCCTCGCTGGTTGGGATAGCTGCCTTTTTCTCGGTTTGAACCGGCATGCTGAGCTTTTCGCGGAGCATTTCCAACAAAAGCCTGCTGTCGGCGACCGAATTCCGGCGCACTTTATCCACTGCCTTGATCAATTCGGTTTTATCGACAGGCTTAAGAAGGTATGCTATGGCGTCCACTTGAAAGGCTTTCAGGGCATAAGCATCGTAAGCTGTGGTAAAAATCACACTGCCATTGAAACTCCGGGCCTTTTCCAAAAAGTCGAAGCCCGACATCAGCGGCATTTCCACATCAAGAAAAAGTAGGTCGACGACGTTGTCCTGAAGGTAATCAAGCGCCATGTATGGATCGCTAAAGGTGATCGTATCCAGCGGAGGGCTGCAATGCCTGCGAATGAGCAATTCGAGGGTTTCGGAACAATAGGTTTCGTCGTCGAGGATTAGGGCTTTCATATTTCCGCTAAGTTAGGCTATCGGTAATTGTCTGATGAACAATAACTTCCAAAGGCAGAATAAGGTCGACCCTTGTTCCACTTGGGTCGTTGTATTCGTCGGTTAAATCGGTAACGATGATCTCCGCCCTTGTGCCTGCCCTGCTGTTGAGCAGTGAGAGGCGTTCAGCGGTAACCTTCATGCCGTGCGAGCGTTGTGGAATGCGTTGCATGGTTTTCATGGCCTGCGAGCGCTTGCGGCCTATGCCGTTGTCTTCCACGCTCACCAGCAGCTGATCTGCAAGCCTGGTGAAGCGTATGAGCAGTTTGCCGCCGTCCTGCAGGGGCATGAGGCCGTGCCAAATGGCATTTTCCACATAAGGCTGTACCATCATGGGCTGTATCATGGTGTGGGCAAGGTCGAGCTGCTCGTCGATATGTATTTCAAAATCAAACTTATCTACAAATCTCAGTTTTTCCATGCCAATGTACAACCGCAAGGTTTCGATTTCGCGGTCAAGGCTGATTTTTTCGCTTCGGGAATTGTCGAGCACCATGCGGATGAGGCGTGAAAAGCGTGTGAGGTATTCGGAGGCCGTGTCGTTGTCGTTGACAATGATGAACCTGTTGATGGAATTCAGACAGTTGAAGATAAAGTGAGGATTCATCTGTGCCCGCAGGGCCTTCATTTCCAAGGTGGCCATCTCGGTTTCCATGCGGGTTTTGAGCATCTGCTTCTCTGCTTCCAGCCGATTTTGCCGTAAGAGGTTGTTCAGGCGGTAACGGAATGCCATGATTATCAGCGCTATTAATGTAATCAACATCAGGGTTCTGAACCACCAGGTCTGCCAATAGGGCGGAAGAATGGTAATGGGCAAACGTATTTCATTGGCGCTCCAAACACCGTCGCCATTTTGTGCACGTAGCCTGAACACATAATGCCCGGGCGCCATTCCCGAGAAGTAGATTTGCCCCGACTGGCCAATGGATTGCCAATCTTTACCGCTGCCCTGCAGTTGATAAAATACCTTGTTTCGATCGGGATTGTTAAAGTTGACTACGGCAAAGCCTATGCTTATGTTATTCTGATCGTGTGCAAGCTGTAGTTTTCCATTCGATATTCCCGGACTTAAATTCTGCTGCGAGGTATTGGTAACTTCGAGGCTGGTCAGATAAACCCGTGGTGCTGTGGTGTCGGGATACAGCATGCCGGGTATAAAACTAAGGTATCCTCTCTCGGTGCCGGCGAGTATTTCCCCTTTTGCTCCGAGCGAAAGATTGGCATAGTGAAAGCGGTTGTCGTAGGATCCCTGCTCCACATCCCAGCGTTTCACTTCAAAGGACTTAGGGTCGAAGGAGGCTATTCCGTTCAGGCTAGTAATCCAGAGTTTTCCGTCGGAGGCTTTCACCAGACCGCTCACGTGGTTAGAGGGCAGACCGTTAGCAATGGAAATACTTCTGAAGGCCTGGGTTTCAGGAGCATTATGATCGAAGCAGCTCATCCCTGCGGGATCGGCTGTCATCCACAAATAGCCTTTATTGTCCGTAACAAACGATCGAATCCAGTCGCCGCCAATACTTTGGGAATCGCCTGGGCGGGGCATAAATTGCTTGAATATGCCATTGGCTATATCGAGCCTGAACAAACCGTTGCGCACCGTACCAATCCAAAGTTGATTGCGTTGATTGTCGAAATGAAGACTGAAAACCTGTGTATTGATCCAACCGCCGGTTTCCGGCAATCTCCGGAAAATGCCCTTGTCCGGTTCAAAATAGTATAATCCACTGCGAAAGGAACCTACATAGAACTTACCGGGACTGGTTTCAACGATATCGAATATCATGCCCGTCGGGACATCGGGCCGGTAAGCCCGCATCCTGCCGGTCCTGCGGTCAATTTCAACAACACCTTCGTTTTGACAGGCCCAGATGCGTCCAGCCTTGTCCATGATGATTTTGTTGGCCGAAATACGTCCGGGCCAAGGTTTGGCAATCGTGCTTAATCTTCCGGTGCGCAGGTCTTCCACATAAAAATCGCTGCCGTGATAATTGGTGATATAACGTTTTTGGTAAAGTGTGTCGTCGAGTATAAAGGCGACATTGACGGGAGGCTGGTCCCTGTATGCGAGTTCTTTGTAGGTAAATACCTGCTGCTGATGACGAATCTGTGCAAGGTGACCGCTGAGGAAAGCCAGAAACAGATTATTGTCGGCGGTGCGATAAGCTGCAGTGATACTGACATTGCTCAGATCATCGGCAAGTCGTCCTCTGAAGATTAACTTACTGATCTTCAAAGTATTTCTGTTGATCAAAAAATTCCCTTTTACAGTCGATACCAATAGATGATGCTCGTCGAAATCAAATAAACGCGCTTCGCCCTGGACAATGAGTGGACTTAACCGCTCATCTGTAAAACCTTTAAGCTGTTTCCCGGGAATCCATTTCCACATTTTACCCGCTGCATCTGTATACCAAAAAACACCGTCGCGGGAGCGAAACAGATTGGCCATTGCTTTGACCGAATCAAAACCCACTGCATTATCGGCAACAGGTCCAACTACATTGTCGGCAGGATTGAATTGGAAATAACCCTGTGAAGTGCGCAGGTAGAGGCAAGTGTCGCTTTGGTAGAAGTATTGTCTGACCCAGATCTTATCCACATCGGTCTCAGCAGTCCGGCTGGAAGGCTTCACCCGCTGTACTGATTGATCCGAAAGCCTAAACTTTACGATGCCGGATCGGTCGCAGGCCAGAAAAAGAACCGAATCGCCAACTGGTAATAAGCTGAATATTCGATTATTGGGTAAACTGCCTTCGTTGCCGGCATCGTTGAAAAAACCAACAATCGATTTACGGTCGCGGCTAAGCCTGTAGAGACCATTGCGGCTGGCCAACCAGAGGTTTTCTTGAGCGTCCTCATAAGCCTGATAAAAAAATTCAGCAACTATTGCCGGCATCCCGGGCCGCCCGGGAACTATCCTGTTTGTAGTTGAGCCGCTGTACTGAAGTAGGCCGGTTTGGGTGCTCAACCACAGGAAGCCCGCCTTGTCCTGTGTAATAGAAACGAAGTTTGATTTATCGAATCCTCTGTCGCGTCCCAAAATGTCGAGCACAAGCACCGAATCGCTTCCGGCCATAAGTCCGAAATTTGTAAAAAGTAAACAGCACAAAAGGCCAAAGCGCATGGTTGGAGCTTCAGGAAGTGGGCAAATATACTGAAGTAGTTGAATCTGAGCGATTGAGTGAAAACGATTGCCAGGTTTGGAAGAAAAATAAACCCCAATTCGACCTTTTTTCAGAACAAATGTCTTTCTGAATAAGACAAGTGTGATCAGACCTATTCCGGCATTTAGCCCAAAACACACTGAAACAAAATGAAAAAACGGGACTCTAAGAAAAGCTTCGCATCAAAAGGTTTTCATTGTCTGGAAACCTATGGTGCACAACACAATTTTACGTTGAACCTCGTAAAGCAAAACCTATCCAGAATGTAAAAGATATCTTGAAAAATGCTTGAGGTTTGTCATGCTGCGATTCAGAATGAATCCTTTTAATCAGTTGATAAACAGTTTTTTAATCGCAATGATACTTCTTCAACAGGGAGTTGATACAAGCGATCACGAAAGTGAGACCTAAAAAACAAGCAGCCGAAATAGTTTTGTCAAAAAATTGAAATGAAAACTGTACCCATATCATCAACTATTTTGATCATTCTACTGACAAGTGTTTTCCTGACTCAAGCGCAAACTCCCCAAACGGAAGAAAGTAGCACTAAGCGAAGACCATATCTGGGAGTTCGCAGTGGAATGGTATCGTCAGCCTCTGCCGATTTGCTATACTCCCCTTTGGTCTATACAGGGAAATCAATCGGTATCGGCCTTGTTTTTGGCAAAGAAAAATCACGGAGTGCATCGGAGACGAGCATTTATTATCACCGCACCACCAAAAGCCCTTCGACTCTTGAAAACCAGATACGATCGTTCGAGAGGGGGCATTTCCTTCTTGAAAAACAAAGCTTTAATCTCAAAATCAGGAATTATCGCCGATATAGCATTCCAGGAACTGAATCTTTGGGATTGAAGTTGTATTTCAGCGGGTTGTGGTTTACCAGCATCAACATAACAACAAATGCCATGGGTTTGCCCGAACTGGTTCAAACAGGTCTTGCGCCTGGATTTTGTGCTGTGCAGAGGGTCGGTCATCATCAAATCAGTCTCGACGCACATGTTTCCTTGTTGTCTTTGAGTATTCGCAACAATTATTCCATGTCGGCGACTCAAACCTACGAACGATTCAGCAAATTAAATTTCATCCGTCAGAACATCCGTTTGCAATCAGCATTTTCCGACCGACAGGTGTTTGCCCGGCTGTCGTATCAATATCCGATAGGAAGAGCCTTGCATGCCTCGGCTGCTTATGAATTTGGCTACCTGCACAATACTCTGCCCAAAAGTCTGAGATCAGTAGAAGGATTTTACTCACTATCTATACTTTACAAGAAATGAGAACAGCAATTGCACTTATTAGCCTGTTTGGCGTATTGTTGATAATGACTTCTTGCGAAAAAGCACTGATCAATGACAATTTTGACAACACGCCCACTGGAAATTACAAGGCCTTCACCGATGATTTCAGAGACCTCTACGGAGCATTTCACGCAAAAAAACTCAATTGGGATTCGCTTTCCATGTTTTACGCGGGCCGTGTAAACGACCACACCTCGTCCGACTCGCTTTATCGTGTTTTTTGTGCCATGCTCAACGCGCTAAACGACGGACATGCTGATCTGTGGGCACCGCAATTTGGTCATTTCCGTTCATGGAATCGCCGTAACAAACCATTTTTTGTTGGCAGGGAAGGCCTGAATATGAACGACATTGTTGTGCTTCAGAACCTTATTAGAAGCAAATACTTAAAGGATGAGTTCCAGAGCGGACAATTTTCTGGCTGGCAGTTATTTTATGGCATAATCCAATACGAGCAAAAAGCCTGGGGCTACATCTGCATTCCCACGTTCAATATTGCCGATTATCCGGTGAGTTTCATTCAGGAAGCTGTAAATCATTTCAATACGCTCGACGGGGTAATCATTGATCTGCGGTTTAATCAGGGCGGACGCACTGATGCTTTTGTATCCACGCACAACCGTTTTGGCTCGGTGGAGACTATATACCTGAAATCGCGATTCAGGAACGGCCCCAGGCCTGACGACTTTACGCCTTTGGCCGAGCATCGCGTGAGGCCTCATACCAACAGTTTGAAAAACAAACCTATAGCCATACTCACCAATGCATATACCGCGAGTTCGTCCGACCATTTTGTGCTGGCCATGAAAACCCAGCCCAATGTAATCACCGTAGGCGATACCACCTGTGGGGCATTTTCGGCTGTACTCGAGCGTATTTTGCCCAACGGCTGGAAATACCGACTCGGTGCACAGGAAGTGTATGCTCCCGATGGCAACCTGCTTACCAACAGCCGGGGCCAGTATCTCGAAGGCATAGGGATTGTCCCCGATTTTGCCATCAATGACAACTGGGCAA
>DAIOUP010000025.1:0-10858 GCA_036759465.1 Bacteroidales bacterium | reverse complement strand
ATTACAATGCCTCCGCCAAAGCCCGTACCCAGCGTTACGCCCAGCAGGTTATGATAGCGTTTTGGATTGCCCTGTTGTTCAAGCAGGCGGTTTATTTCGGGCAGAAACCCCTGAAGGGCCTCGCCATAGGCAAAAAGATCACCGTCGTTGTTGATAAACACTGGGCAGCGGAATATTTCCTCGAGCATGGGGCCAAGCGCCACACCACCCCTGAAATGCGGAAGGTTCTCAAGATCGCCTATAATGCCGCTTTCGTAGTCGGCAGGCCCGGGAAAACTGAAACTTAAGGCTGCCGGTTCGCAACCGCAGCGTTCACGAATCATCTTGAAGCCCGAAATGATTTTATTCAACACCTCATCGAGGCTTTGTCCGGCTGCAGGAATAGTAAATGGTTCAACCACTTCCAGACCACTCCGCACAGCCGAAAATTTAAATCCTGTGCCTCCTGCATCCAGCACAAAAACAGTGCATGCTTCCCTGCTCATCGTTTTGTTTTATTTTGCGTAAAAATAGCAATTCGCAACGAGTCCATAACGCTCTAAACCGATTTTGATACCATGCAGTTCATTCATACCGAAGAAGCACCCGAGCCAGCAGGGCACTACAGTCAGGCAGTTTTACACAACGGATTGATTTTCGTTTCCGGTCAGCTGGCCATTGATGCCCAAACGCGTCAGCCACTTCATCTCAACGCAGGCGAGCAGCTGACAAAAGCGCTTCAAAACACTGAACAAATTTTGCTTGCTGCAGGCAGCCGTCGCGATAAAGTGCTCAAATGCACTGTTTTTGTGGCCGATGTTGCCCTGTGGCCCGAAGCCAATGCTGCTAATGCTGCTTTTTTCGGCGAACACCGTCCGGCACGCTCCATCGTACCTACGGGCAGTCTGCATCATGGCCTGCTGGTGGAAGTAGAGGCCGTTGCGGTTGTTGGCTGATTTCCACTACCAAAAAGAACACTTTCCATGCCTTGCAACTGTTTGCGATAGAGTAGGGCAGCCATCAGCAAAATGAGGGCCGCCAATAAAAATGTGGTTTGCACCCCGGCGTATTCGGCCACAGCACCCAATAAAAGGCTTCCCAGAGGAGTGAAGCCCATGAACGACATGCTGTAGAATGACAGCACCCTGCCTTTTTTGTCGTCTTCCACTAGTGTTTGCAGGATGGTATTGGTGGCCACGAATTGCGTAATCATGCCAAAGCCACTGAAATACAATATGGTAAGTGAAAACCATGTGATCTCCGACTGGCTGAAGATACCCAGCCCGATGGCGAACGACAGTGCGCTGATACCAATTATGCGCGGAAGTGGCCGCATACTTTGCCTCGAAGCCAGATAAAAGGCGCCTGTCAGTGCTCCGGCACCCACTGCTCCAGTCAGAAATCCGAGCAATTGAGAACCTCCATGAAGGATATCTCGGGCAAATACTGGCAGAAATCCCTGAAAAGGAAGACCGAACAAGCTTGTGGTGATCACCAGCAAAATCATATAACGGGCCGGGACAAATCTCCAGGTGTAATCGAAGCCCTCTCTCAGGTCCTGCATGATGGTTCGTTGCCTGTGCTGAGCCACAAAGGGCGGCACTTTCATCATCATTAATGCTGTTATAACGCCTAAGAACGAGATGCCGTTCACCAAAAAACAAAAACCTTCGCCATAAAGCGCTACCAGCAAACCGCCCAGTGTCGGTCCGATAAAACGGGCAGTGTTGACCAGCGTTGAGTTTAGGGCTACTGCATTGGGAATGAGTTTTTTGTCGCCAACCATCTCCAGCAGGAAGGCGTGACGGAAAGGGGTGTCGAAAGCCAGAGCAAAGCCATTGACCAGCACAATACCCAGCACCATGCCTACGCTGATTTTGTCGGTGTATAGCAATATGGCCAGCAGAAAGGCCAGCAGCATGGGGATGGTCTGGGTAATCACCAGCGCCTTGCGACGGTTCATTCGGTCGGCGTAAACGCCAGCCACAGGAGTGAGCAGCAGGGCCGGAATCTGTCCCATGAAACCAGTGAGCCCGAGGAAAGCTGCCGAGTCGGTTAGCCGGTAAACGAGCCATCCTATGGCCAGATTTTGCATCCAGGTGCCCAGCAGCGAAAAGAGGTTGGCAAAAAAGAACATCCTGAAATTACGGCTTTCCAGCGCCCTGAACACAAAGGTGAGCCGGTCGAGGTAGGATCGTATGTCGAGGTAGCGGTTCATGGGAGCATTTGCCGGAGCAAAGTTCGGCAAATGCTCGTTTTTTCGCGACGATCCAATAAGTTAGCGTTAGCGATGGAGTTGTTCCCGGCTAAAAATACCAACGGTAGGTAACCGAAAAATTTCGTCCGGGCATTGGATATCCACGATCTTCGACACGGGAAAGATGATCGCGGTAGCTGGTGTTCAGTGTATTATCAAGCCTGAAGCCAATTACGTGACGACCAGCTTTACTCATTCTCAGGCCTCCGTGAAACCCCAGCAATGTGTAGCCAGCGGTTGCATCTTCGCCCGGTGCAATGCGGTTTTGTGCTGCTGCGGACTGCACCTTTGCACCCGCCCACCAGCGCTCTCTGTTGTATTCGACCGTAGTTGAAACCCTGAAAGGTGGTATAGAGGGCAACGGCTGCCAGCTAAAAGGATTGGGACGCATTTTGCCATGCACATAGTCGGCTACAATGGCCAGTTCCAGGCCTTTGACAGGGCTGGTACTGAATTGCATTTCGCCCCCGACCAGCCGCGCCTCCCTTCCCTGGTAGGTGAAAACGGGATAGCCCGACGCGGGATCGTTGTAACCGGCAGGCTCGAAACTGATGAAATTGCGGAAATTATTGACAAAAAGCGCCAGCTCAGCCTTGTGCACCTTACGTTCGAAGCGAATGAACATATCGCCACCATGACCTACCTCATCCTGAAGTTCTGGTTTGCCAATTTCATAGGTGCCGGCACCCAGATGCTGGCCATGGGCATAAAGCTCGGTTACTGTTGGATTGCGGTGAGAACGTGCAAACTGTGCGCCGATCTCCCATCCCTGCATAGGACGATGATTGAATCCAACCGAACCGGTATAATTGACCCTCAGACGCTTATCTCCTGCATCCTGAAATACATCGTTTTTAAGTGCTGAGAGGTATTGAAGGTCGGAGCGCAACCCCATCTGAAGCCTGAACTTATCTGAAAGCGGAATTTCCTGAAAGGTAAAAATTCCGGTATTGTAGCGGACCTCGCCGGGGGTGAAGGCTTCCGGACCACTAATATCCATTTTCTTGAGCTGAAGGCTCATGCCTGTGGCCCCACGGTCGAAAAAGCTGAATGCCTTATGCTGCAGGGTAAGGGTTCCGTTTAGGCTGTTTTGATTGTAGGTAAGGCCCGTAAACTCATTGTACGAGCCAGCAGGTGGACTGGTGATTTCAACTTCTTTTTGATTGAAATTCACCGTGTTGAAGCGAATCTGATAACGGTCGAAGAATCCGTTGCGTTTGCCATTCCAGCGGCCCTGAATATTGATACGTCTGGTTCGAATTTCCACGCTTTCTCCTTCGATGACGATCTTGTCGGGTATTTCGTATCGCTGGTTGTTGGCCGAGAGGCTGATGCCGCCAATTCCGTGTTTACCTTCGGTGGCCCATCCTGCCGATGCATCGAGGTTGTTCATCCGGGTGCCGTTAAGTACGCCTCCGGGCGTGGTAATATTGCCGGCTTTTCGGTAGGCAAATCGTGTAGTAAAGGCCTGATTACTCCTGGCAAAGGTATATCGCCCAAAGCCTGAACCCATATTGTTCATGCTAGCACCATGAAGAGCCAGGATGCCCCCGCTGCTGCCACCCTGCTGGTCGGGAATATCGGAAGTAAGTACATTGACCACCCCGCCCAGGGCGCTTGGGCCGTAAAGCAGGCCTGCAGGACCGCGTACAATTTCAATCCGGCTGGCTGCCAAAGGGTCAAGGCTTATGGCATGGTCGGCCGAGGTTTCCGAAACATCGCCCATTCGCTCGCCGTTTTCGAGAATCAGCACACGATCGCCGCCCAATCCACGTATCACCGGCCTGCCGGGCGCCGATCCCATGCTGCGCATGGCCAGTCCGGCCTGCCCGTTGAGCATTTCGCCAAAACTAACTTCCGATTTTCGTTGCAGCATTTCGCCCAGCAAAATGGCATCGGGCTGATAACGAAAACCGCTGGCCGTCGGGTTGGCCGAAAGTACAACCTCCTGCAGTTCAACAGCTTCCGGTTCAAGCGAAATATTTACTTCTACACTTTTACCAATAGTGGCTACAAATTTCAGCTGCGCCTGTCTGTAACCAAGGGCCGAAACCAGGAGCGTTTGTTCGCCCGGGGGCAAATTGGCCAAAAAGTAGTGTCCTGTTGCATCGGTCGTCGTACCAATTCTGGTGCCTTTCACGAGCATGTTAACAAATGGTAGGTGCTCGCCCGTTTTGGCATCCAGCACATGCCCGTAAATGTTGGCATCCGAACGCGGGCGCTGCGGTGTTTCGGCACCGGATAAAAACTGATGAATGCCTATGATAAGTATAGCTATATATCTCATGTTCAATGAATAATGAAAAAATACGTGACTGCAGACGCAGCCAGATAAACCCTGGTTCCCTTTAGGGAATTAATTGAACATGAGCGAAGGGGGGGCCCTGAGTGAGGACAG
Source organism: Bacteroidales bacterium (assembly GCA_036759465.1). GTDB lineage: Bacteria > Bacteroidota > Bacteroidia > Bacteroidales > F082 > JALNZU01. The sequence goes on along the minus strand of DAIOUP010000025.1, from coordinate 6,224 downwards.
GTTGAGGAAAGCGTTGGAAATTGCGCCTGCCGGCATGAGAACCGGAAGAATAAATACTAAATACGACAGACCTATGACAATAGGTATAAAATTACCGACCGTGGCACTACCCGTGCTGAACTGCGAGAGAAAACCCATTTGCGCACTACTGTGCTGATGAGGTTGAATGGGGCTGTTGTGTTCAGCCTGAAAGGGGTGGGCATGACCTACCAGATTTCCGTTGGGCAAAAGGTGCCAGTGCCACCAGGCCGTCTGAGCATAAAAAAGCAGTAGCACCGGCAAAGCTGCCGGAAGCATTAACCATGTTCCTACTGTCCGAAAAATCCTCATATCGGTTTCAGCAGAAGCAAAAATAAGATTTGGGATTAAAGGTCTGGGTTAATTAACTTTTTTTACGTCCTTGCTGCCAGCTATAGGTTCCAGGCTCAATGCTTGACGCCATAATGCCCGATTGACTACCTTTACATTTATTATAAACGAATACAATGAGCGTTGAAAAGTTTTCCGTCAACGGAAATATTGTTGATGTTGTTAATGGTCGTGTTTATTCTGGTGTAGTAACCGTCGAAGGCAGCAGAATAGATTCAATAATGGAGCACGCGGTAGTGGACGGCCCGTTTGTTTTGCCCGGACTGGTGGATGCCCATGTGCATATCGAAAGTTCGATGCTTGTGCCTTCGGAGTTTGCGCGCATTGCTGTTACGCATGGCACCGTAGCCACGGTTTCCGACCCGCACGAAATTGCCAATGTGCTTGGTGCCGAAGGTGTGGAGTTTATGATAGAAAACGGCAGGCAGGTGCCTTTCAAGTTTTTCTTTGGTGCACCCAGCTGCGTGCCTGCCACCGGTTTCGAGACCTCGGGGGCTGAGTTGGGCGTAGAGGCAATGGAGGCGCTTTTGGTCCGACCCGAAATCCACTACATGGCCGAGATGATGAACTGGCCCGGGGTGATTTTTGGCGATCCCATTGTGCATGCCAAGCTGGAGGTGGCTCGTAAATACGGCAAACCCGTTGACGGCCACGCCCCCGGCCTCACCGGCGAACAGGCACGCATTTATGCCGAAGCGGGCATAAGCACCGATCACGAATGTTTCGATCCGGACGAAGCCCGCGAAAAGCTCAGGTTGGGCATGAAAGTGCTCATACGCGAAGGCTCGGCCGCACGCAACTTCGACGACCTGTTGCCACTCATAAAAGAGTTTCCAGACCAGATCATGTTTTGCAGCGACGATAAACACCCCGACGACCTGGTGCGCGGCCACATCAATTTGCTGGTAAAGCGTGCCATTGCGGCAGGATATGATCCCATAACGGTATTGCGCTGCTGCACAAAAAATCCTGTGGAACACTACAACCTTGGGCTTGGGTTGCTAAGACCCGGTGATCCAGCCGACTTTATCGTGGTGGACAATCTGAACGACTTCAATATTTTGAAAACATACATAGGGGGCACCCCTGTTGCTGAAAATGGTGAATGCCTGATCAATAGCGTTAAAACAAATCCGGTCAACCGGTTTTCGGTGATCGACATTCAGCCTGGGCACCTTAAAGTTGAAGATTTGGGAAAACCCGTGAAAATCATCAAAGCTATTGAAGGACAGCTGATCACCGAAACCATCATCGGACGACCGCATTCGGTGGATGGTTATCTTGAAAGCGATACGGCTCAGGACTTCCTGAAAATCCTGGTGCTCAATCGCTTCGAACCTGCACCTCCGGCTATTGGATTTATTCATGGGCTTGGGCTTAAAAAGGGTGCGCTTGCTTCAACAGTGGCGCACGACAGCCACAACATCATAGCCTGCGGCACCAATGATGCAGATATCCTCGAAGCCATCGGATTGCTTAGGCAGAGCAGGGGAGGAATTGTGGCTGTGGATGATAAAGAACACGTTTTTGTGCCGTTGCCCGTGGCCGGACTCATGTCGGATGCCGACGGCAACGAGGTGGCCATCACTTACGAAAAAGCCAATGCCTTTGCGGCAAAGCTCGGCAGCAACATGGCAGCACCCTTCATGACGCTATCGTTTATGGCGTTGCTGGTTATTCCACAGTTAAAACTCAGCGACAAAGGACTTTTCGATGGTGAAAAATTCAAATTCACAACGCTAGAAGCCGAGGTTTAATCTTTTTCTATCATTTCATTGCAGTCGCGAAATTTAAAGATTTAGCGCTTCCACCATCCAGAATTCGCCTAAAGCAGAAAGCCTAATTTAGAAGTCATCTGAATTAGAATCATATCGCTCTTTTAACATGTTTTACTGTTTATTTATTTAAAGTAAGCTTTACTTTTGCATCGAAGGAGGCTTAAAATGGAAAACCTTGAACTTAACGTATATAAGCTTGAGCAGCTTTCATCGAGGCTGAAGGCATTGGCACATCCTGTTCGCATTGCCATCATCGAAATGCTGACTGCTGTCCCGCAAATGAGTGTAACGGAAATATACAGCCGGCTCGAAATAGAGCAGGCATCGGCGTCGCATCATCTCAACATTATGAAGAACAAGGGAATACTTGTGGCAAGACGCGAGGGCAAGAAGATTTATTATTCGCTCGTCAACGAGTCAATGTCCGATATTTTCCGCTGTTTGGGTAAATGCAAGGAGCCCGAGAAATCAAAATACAAGATGGCGGAGCGCCGGACAGCCTAAGGCTTTCTAAAATTTTATTGTCCAATCTTCTTCTATGTCCCAGTTGGGGCGCACATCCAGGTCTTTATCGAAATACGTAACCCACTCAGGCTGTTTGCGTTTTACCACGTCGCCCGTATCCCAGCGCAGGTTCAGGTTTCCATCGTGAATTGCTTTGAGGCGGTATTTGCCTTGTCTGAGCATTTCGAAGTTATAGGTCCCTGCGGCTGTGATAGTCATTTCTCTTATGGCATCGTCCTTGGGATCAACAAGTTGGAGGATAAGTGGACTACGTGGAAGGTCAACAATGGTAAATTTGATGCTGCCGAATTCCGAAGGTGGAGGAATTTTAAAAGCAAATTCGGTTTTTGAATTTACTGTGCCATTGAGCCCGAAAAAGACAGAATCGGGGACAATCATCCTGATGTTCTCGTCGGTGGCCGGAACCGGAGCAATAAGCTCATAGATTAGCCCGGCCTTGTCGAGCTTTCTGAATTTCAACACATTGTAAAGCGTGTCCTTGTTTCTTATAAATACATTCGTGTCGCGCATGGCATAGTTTACTACAGGCTCGCTAAACCTCAGCTGAATTGTGGCACCTGGTTCGAGGCGCTGGCCCGAGGTGTTGGTAGTGATTTGCAGCTCGTTGGGTTTTTCGGTTTGACCGCTGCGCCGGGTGGTTTGTTGACGGGGTTTTAGCGAGAGCCTGAGGCTGTCGGTAGGTTTATCGCCCTGCCATACCACCAATTTAAGACTGTCGGCTTTGCCATCGCGGAAATACCATATAAGGGTGTCGCCTTTTGCGCTTGCCGTTTCGATGAGTCCGAAACCCTCTGGCAAGCTGTCGAGTGGTTTGATGCTGATGTTGCGTGCCGGATAGCGGAAGGCAAAGCGTAGCAGACCGTTTCGCGGCACATCGGCCCTAAGCAGTTTCTGTGTTGAATCTACCTCGCCAAACATGCGTAATTGCTTGAGCGGCATGGAGGCGTAGTAGATGCTGTCCACAATGCGCTTTTGCTTGAGCCTGCCTGCAGCTGAGGTAACAGTATCGGCGGCGGTGTCGGCTACCGGCCTTCCTTTGAAAACGGGGAAAACGATGCTGTCGGCAAAAGCTATACCCTCGCTGCCCTTGTCGTAGAGCAGGTTATTGTTTTTGTCTTCGATGGCAAAAAGGTGGTAAGGCTCATTGCGCAGATTGGTAAACCTGAAACGTCCTTGCTTGTCGCTCCGCGCAACATAATAAGGTTTCACCTTGAAAGGCAGCGAATCTAAGGGCATGGTGTCGGGCTGCATGCGATAGAGCATAACAAATACACCCTCAGCAGGTTTGCGGTTGAAAGCCTGCTCCACGGTGCCGGCCAGCGACATGCTGTCGAGCACCGGACCGGTGGAAAACACGAAGTTGAAGCCTTCGATGGGGTTGTTTTCGGTGAGGTCAACAATGGCATTGCCAAAGAAAAGTGTGTAAGTAGTTTCGTCGAAAAGGTCTTCGTGAAACCTCACCTGCACACTTTTGCCTTTGATACGGTATTCCGGCTTTGTGGGCGGGGCCGGCGAGATGAGCGACTGCTGATTGATTTTCTCAAGCTTCACAAATTCATCAAAGGTGATAGATACCGTCCGTCCTTTGAAATTAACCGCACCACTCTCGGGTATAGAATGAACCACCTGCGGCGGGGTAAAGTCCTTCTCGCCACCCAGCGGCATTACGGGGTTGGCACAGCGAAGGGCTGCCAGCAATATGCTGGCCAGCACGACTATCTGAAAAAATGCTGCAAAGTGGCGCCGAATCATTAGGCAAAGATGGGAAATTATGACTTAAGATGATTCAATCGTCGAGCCGGCAAAAACGATAGCCGAGTTTCGAGAAGTGCTCGAGCGTGTGCTCCAGAGCGTAAAACATGCGGGGCGCAGCCTTTTTGCTGTCGTGAAACACCACGATATTGCCATCGGCTGCATGGTGCAAAACCAATCGGAGACACTCCTCCTTATCCACGTCCTTATCAAAATCGTAGCTCAGTACCGACCACATTACAATACTGAAATCCTTGCGCAGGGAATGGATCTGGGCAGGAGTGATTCGTCCATAGGGTGGCCGAAACCAGGGCGACTGAACTTTTTCGTGACATTTGTACACGTTGTGAAAGTATTTGTTGAGCGGGGTTTTCCAACCGTTGAGATGATTGTAGGAATGATTGCCTGGCAGATGACCGCGTTGTTTCATATCATCAAACACCTCAGGATATTTCTCTACATTTTCGCCCACGCAAAAAAAAGAGGCCTTTGCATTGTAGCGGTCAAGCATTTCGAGCACGGCAGGGGTAATTTCAGGCTCGGGACCGTCGTCGAAAGTAAGATACAGTTTATTTGCTCCGGCAGGTTTTTGCCACAAAAGTCCTGGCACAAACATGCGCAGAAAAGCGGGAACGGTTGCACTCTTCATATGGCAAATTTAGTCCTGTGGCAGACAGCAGCGGCTGAAACGAATGATTAAATTTGCTAAAAATACATAACACACCATTGGTTAATTGTTAAAACCTGAAATCTATGAAACGACTTGTGTTGATGCGTCATGGCGAAAGCACATGGAACAAACTGAATGTGTTCACGGGCTGGACTGATGTTCCGTTGTCGGAACAAGGTGTCGAGGAGGCACGCAAAGGCGGAAAAACGCTTAAAGAACATGGTTTTCGGCCAAAACTTGCCTACACTTCATATTTATCAAGAGCTATTAAAACCCTTTGGTTGGCGCTTGAAGAGATGGATATGATGTATGTGCCGGAAATAAAATCATGGCGCCTGAACGAAAAACACTACGGCGAGTTGCAGGGCCTCAACAAGGCCGAAACCGCAGCCAAATTTGGTAACGAACAGGTATTGCTCTGGCGACGCAGCTTCGATGTGCCACCGGCACCCCTGACTGAGGACGATCCGCGAAATCCCCGCCACGACCCCCGCTATGCCGATGTTGATCCGTCCTTGCTCCCACTCACAGAATCGCTCAAAGACGTCATTGAGCGTATGATGCCTTTGTGGGAAAACGATATCAAACCATCGCTCGCAAAGCATGGCGAAATCCTCGTTTCGGCCCATGGCAATAGCCTTCGTGCCCTGATCATGCACCTTAAGAACATGAGCGAAGAGGAAATCATCGCCTTTAACATGCCCACAGGTATTCCGTATGTGTTTGAATTTGATGATGATATAAATCTCGTTAAAGATTACTTCCTGGGCGATCCCGAAGAAATCAAAAAGCTGATGGAAGCCGTGGCCAATCAGGGCAAGGCAAAATAGATTTCTGCAATAACATGCTTTTGAGGGGTTGAAGCCATCGCTTCGACCCCTTATTTTTTATCACATAATGCCATAATTGACTGCAAATTGATAATTTCGGCCTTCAGTTTTCTTCAATTCAATGAGCCAACGCCGCTGGGTAATCCCCGATATTCATGGTTGCAGCAAGACCCTCAGGGCGCTAATCGGGCAGCAAATCAAGCCCGGAGCCCAGGACGAACTGTGGTTTCTGGGCGACTATATCGACCGCGGCCCCGACAGCAAAGGTGTGATCGACTACCTTATAGAGCTGGAAGACAA
>DAIOUP010000024.1:0-11013 GCA_036759465.1 Bacteroidales bacterium | reverse complement strand
GCATCGGCCCCCGATTTCTTGGCGGCTTCGATAATTCTGTCCATTCGCAGGTAGCTCTCGGCCGAAGGCGCAGGGCCTATGTGGTATGCCTCGTCGGCATAACGCACATGCATCGATTTTCGGTCAACATCGGAATAAACAGCAACGGTTTCGATGCCCATCTCGCGGCATGAGCGCATTACCCTTATGGCAATCTCACCGCGGTTGGCAACCAGTACCTTTTTTATCATAAATATTGGTTTTGAGGCTGTTAAGTGCAAAAGTACGCATGAAAAAGCCCGTAAATATATGCAAAAACTTAGATGTTCTTATTCAGACCAAATTAACCGAAGCTTTTATCGGCTTGATTTCATGCAATTACTGTCGGCCTTATTCAATGTTCATTAATGGCGATTGCCATCAAACTGCATTACATTTGTTGTATGTCAATGCCACATAATATGCGCCAGATAGCCCTTTTAACACTTGGAATTGTCATTGCACTGGCATTCCTGCCACAAAAGCCTTCACCCGCACAGTCGCTCCAAACCATAATGCTTATCGACAGCCTGACCAAGAGGCTCCCGTTGGAAACCGGCAAAACAAAAGCCCGACTGCTGCTGGAGCTGGCAGCGCTTTCGGGCCAGATAGCCCCGGCCGAAAAGATACTTTATCTGCGCGAACTCGCACAAATGGAAGAAGAAGCCGTGTGGCAAGAGCGCGTTAAAGCCTGGATTATGCTGGCCGACACCTATGCTCAGGAGGGTGATACGGCCAATTTTGCCGCTGCCTTGCGCGAGGCAGCACAAATGCTCGCCAGCGAAACTGGAAGAGATACGCTTTTGACGCTCAATCCCGCTTTGGTGGCAAAACAGGAACAGTCAGATCTACTGGATAGTTTCTGGTCGGGCTACAAAACCCTGCTGGTTGCACTGGCCATCCTGTCGGTCATTGTCACCTTGATCGTTCTCAACAGCATGCGAAATAAAATGAAGCAGCAGGCTGCAGCGCTCTCAGAGGAACTGAACCGGATGAATCAATTAATCGAAAAACAGGAAAGCCTGGTTGACCAAAAAGTAAAGGAAAGAACCGGCGATCTGGAGATGCAGCTTCGCGAGATCAGAGCCAAGGATCTGGAACTCAAAAAAGCACTGAAGAAAGCCGAGGAAGCCAACTACCTGAAAAACGCTTTTCTGGCCAATATGAGCCACGAAATTCGCACACCATTGAATGGTATTATTGGATTTTCGAGCCTTCTGCAAACTGAGCTTTCACTTATGGAAAATCAGGAGCTATATGAGTTTGCCACAGGAATACAGCAAAGCGGCGACCGATTGCTCAACCTTCTTACCAATATTATCGATATCAGTCGCTTTGAAGCCAACGACCTTGAAGTGGCCATTCACCCCTGTAATTTGAATCAAATCATCGAAAACGTTTGCATGCTCCACACCTTTGCCGCCAATGAAAAAGGGCTGGCCTTCCGTTGGAAACTGGGTGAAGTGCCGGAAGTGCTGGCCGATAATACACGATTGATGCAAGTAATCAATATTGTGGTCGACAATGCCATAAAATACACCAGCACAGGCTTTGTCAACATCACATCGGAATTTATCCCGCAAACCGGCGAAGCCCTGATCAGAATAAAGGATACCGGCAAAGGCATGACCGAGGAGTTTAAAAAGCATATTTTCGAGGCTTTCAGTCAGGAAAGCCTGGGTTATGGCCGGCAATTCGAAGGTGCAGGGCTCGGTTTGCCCTTAGCCAAACGTCTGCTCGACCTGATGGAGGGTCGCATCAATATCGAATCGCTCTCAAAAGTGGGCACTACTGTTGACATCTTCATTAAGACAAAAGATCATATCAAGGCAAGTCCTTCAGAAGTAGATCACCCTTCACTCCATCAACCGCAAGCCGGATTCGATATCTTCATCGTGGAAGATGACCGCATGAACCGCATGGTGCTTCAGAAAATGCTCGCCAAAACAGGCCATCTCACCCTCGCCGTAGATGGCGAAGAGGCCCTTCGCATTGTTCGCGAGCGTCACAAACATCACCATACTTTCCAGGTCATGCTTTTCGACATCAACCTGCCTGCGCCTTGGGACGGCCTGAAACTAATGCAGCATATCCGAAAGGAAATGCCCGAATACAATCAGCGACCCTTTATTGCCCAAACGGCTTATGCTATGGCTGGCGACCGGGAACGTTTTCTGGAAGCAGGCTTCGACGATTATATTGCCAAGCCCGTAAACAAGAACGAGCTGATTACCATTATAAAACGTCAGGTACAACGCTTCGAATCGGCCCGGCAAGCCAACGGTTGATCAGCCCTTTTTACTTACTTTTGTAAATCCCGGAACCTATTGTTCCGGGCCATAAAAGTCCATTAAATCCTAAAAAATATGTCAGAAAAACTTTCTAACCTGGTCGGCGCAGGTGTAGCCAGCGGCGACGACCTTCAAACCATTTTTAAGGCAGCAAAAGCAGATCGCTTTGCCATGCCTGCCGTAAATGTTGTCGGCACCAATTCGATCAATGGCGTGCTGGAGGCAGCCGCTGCGGTCAAATCACCTGTAATTATCCAGTTTTCCAATGGAGGTGCAGCTTTTTATGCCGGCAAGGGACTTTCGAACGAAGGCGAAAAAGCCGCTGTTGCAGGCGCCATAGCCGGTGCACTGCATGTGCATCAGATCGCTGCCATGTATGGTATTCCCGTGATCCTGCACACCGACCACGCCGCACTCAAATTGTTGCCCTGGATTGACGGACTGCTCGAAGCCGGTGAAAAGTTTTTCGAAGAGCATGGCAAACCGCTTTTCAGCAGCCATATGCTCGACCTGTCGGAAGAACCACTTCACGAGAATCTCGAAATCAGCAAGCGCTACCTCGAGCGTATGTCGAAAATGGGTATGACACTCGAAATTGAACTCGGCATCACTGGAGGCGAGGAGGATGGTGTGGACAACACAGGGGTAGATAATTCGCGCCTCTACACCCAGCCCGAAGAAGTTGCCGAAGCCTACAAAATACTCAGCAATGTGAGCGACCGTTTCACCATCGCTGCCGCCTTCGGCAATGTGCATGGTGTTTACAAACCCGGCAACGTTAAGCTGCAGCCTAAAATCCTGCTCAATTCGCAGAAATATATCCAGGAGCATTTCGGCACCGGACCAAACCCCGTCAACTTTGTGTTCCATGGCGGTTCGGGCTCCGAACCTGAACTTATCCGCGAGTCGCTCGACTATGGCGTTGTAAAAATGAACATCGACACCGACACCCAATGGGCATTCTGGGATGGCATCCGTCGCTTTGAAGCCAAACATCACGATTATCTGCAGGGACAAATCGGTAATCCTGAGGGCGAAGACGTTCCCAACAAAAAATACTACGATCCACGCAAGTGGTTGCGCGAGGGAGAAAAAGCCATGATCGAAAGGCTCAAGGTGGCCTTTGCCGATCTCAATTGCCTGAATCGGTACTAATCAATCAGATATTGACAACAAGAAAAGGCTGCCCTCATTCGCAGGACAGCCTTTTTTTATCGATCAGATTGCGACCACTTGCACAATTCCGATAAGGCAGAATACAGCGCCGTATTGGCAAAAAAAAGCTGCCAGCTTTTAGAAACTGGCAGCTTGCTGGATTATCGTAAATCAGATTATTGCAGTGTGAACCTCACGGGCAGGTTGAACGAAACACGCACCGGCTTGCCGCGCTGACGACCGGGCACCCATTTGGGCATCGACTGCACCACGCGGATGGCTTCTTCGTCGCAACCTCCGCCAATACCGCGGATAACTTTAACATTGCTTACCGATCCATCGGGCTCAACAACGAAGTTGACGAATACACGTCCCTGAATACCACTCTCGCGGGCAAGGGGCGGATATTTGATGTTGCGGGCGATGAACTCGAGCATGGCTTGCTGTCCGCCGGGAAATTCGGGCATCGACTCCACAATGGTGAAGATCTCCTGCTCAACAATTTCTTCTTCTTCCTTTACCGGAGGCACATATACTTCGATGACCGTCTTTTGGTCAACATCGACGTTGATTTTTACGTCTTGTACTTCGGTGTTGTCGTCAACAACCGTGAGCACTGTTACCTGCTGTGGTGGTGGTGGTGGCGGCGGTTTAACATTTTGCTCCGTAATGGGAATAATTTCTTCGGGCACTTCTTCAGCTGCCCGCTGTTGCAAATTAATCTGGCGTTTGTCGTAGCTCTTGTACTCAAAAGCAGCGAAGACAATCAAAAGCGCCAGTACCAGACCAATCTGCCTGAACAGGATCTTTTTGTTCTCCAGATCCGCTTTGGGTGATTTTTTCAGTTCCATATTTCTGGTCTTTAGGCCTGAACCTGTTTTTAATCAGGGGGCTAAATTAGTAATTAATTGTGTTTTGCATCATGGCTTCATGCTTTTTTTGCGATGAGTCGCCAGATATAGAATGATTCCAAAAACCATGCCGGCCACATTGGCAAAAAAGTCATAAATATTGCCGCTTCGGTTAACAAATACCAGCTCCTGCAATATTTCAGTTGCAGCGGCAAGGAGTATTCCCGCAAGGAACGCAGTGCAGATTATACGTTTGGTTGAATGGGGATACTGTGGAGTATTTTGGCGGATAGCGAGGTAAGCCCAAACACCAAAAAGGAAGATATGAATTGCTTTGTCGGGCTTAAGCCAATCCCAAAAGCTTCGGATTTCCGGAAAACGATTACCGGGGATTCCCATGAGCAGCACTATGAGTGCAGTCCAGAGAATTCCCGGCAGGTTTCTTTGCAAAAAGGGCAAGCCTCTCAAACGATTTTTAATGTTAACCCTGAACGAGTGCGCTGTAGGCTTCCGCGTCGAGCAATTCGCTCAAGTCGGCATCACCGGCCATCGCAACCTTTACGATCCAACCTTTGCCATAAGGATCTCTGTTGATCAATTCGGGTGTTTTGGCAAGTTCTTCGTTAAACGCCTCAACAGTGGCGGCAACGGGCATGAAGAGGTCCGAAACGGTTTTCACGGCTTCAATGGTGCCAAAAGTTTCGCCAGCTTCGAGGGTTTCGCCCACGGTTTCCACCTCAACAAATACGATGTCGCCAAGCTCTTTCTGAGCAAACTCGGTGATGCCCACGGTTGCACTATTTCCTTCGATGAGGATCCACTCGTGATCCTTGGTGTACTTGAGATCGGACGGAATATTCATATCAAAAGTCGTGTTTTGGTTTTGAAATCAAATGTAAGGCAAATTTCGGCTGAACGCCATCCGTAGTGTTAATTTAAAACCAATCCCGATTACTGGGCCAGGTTGAACCGCATAGTCACTCCGGCAAAGGTGTTCACATTGCGGAATTGCGAAGCCACGAATGGATTGGCCATATCGCGCTTGTAGAAGGCCTGCATATTCAGGCGATTGTTGATGGTGTAGTCGGCCGTGAAGTAGATATTGGTCTTAAACTGTCCGGCAGAAACCTGATTGTCGCCCAAATCAAGTCGGCGTAAAGTAGTCTTGTCGGTTCGGAAACCCAGATCGAGCTTGAGCACAAGGTCGTTGGCCGAACGCGTACCTGCTCCACCGCCAATGGCCGAGAATATCAGGGCAAGATTGCGGAAACGATAGCCTGTGCCAATAACCACCTCATCACCAACCACTTCCGTAAGCTGATTGTTGATGAAACTGAGGGTGATGTTGCGCTGTTTCTTATACTCCACCCTGGCTGTCATGCTGTTGTGGAGCCCCACATCCACCCCAAGCAAGGGTGAATACTGCTCGGTGATGGTAATCTGACCAAGATCGTATTGGTTGATGAACAGATTGCTGTTTGGATAGGTTTTGGTGGTATTGTTCGGGTCGTATTCCACATTCGTACGCCAGGCGTTCACCGAATAGGTTGAGCGATAGGCATGGTTGATGCTGACGGTTCTGAAAATTTTCTGCACTGCTGGTATATTGCTCAGGCCGTTGTAGTTGAGCGTCCAGTTGGGATAAGGTATTTTGGGGAAGGTGGCTAAACGGATGATTTTGGCATCGGCACCGCGGTAGGCGGCCATGAAAGCGTGCAGCACCACTTCCTGTGAGATGGCTCCGTAGCCATAGGGGAACAAATCGCGGCCGATACTGTCATAGACATATCTTTCGCCCTCGGCCACCCATTTGCTGTTGCTGTAGGCCAGACGCTCGGCAATGACTTTGCGGTTCGACAGAAGCTGGTCGAAAAGTGCCGAGCTTTCGTCGGCGCGCGATTTGGTAAACGAGGTCTTCCAAAGCAGATACGACATGCTGAAGCTTCCTGTTTCGGAAGGTGTGAAGGCGCGGAAAACACCATCGGCGCCAGCCCTGAAGTATTCGCTGAAGTTGGAGGCCGCTGTGAGATCGCTGTTGATGTCGAGGCGCATGCCAGGCACTGGCTCAAGGTTGAAGCGATAGCCGTAGTTTTCGGTGACTCTGCGCATAAAGGCTTGGTTGACAAGCGTATCGGCCGATAACCAGCCTTTGCTCACGGCCATGTTTCGAATGTCGCTACCGCTTCCTGCTATGAATCCCCAGCCCGGAGCATAGGCGTTGGCAAAGCTCACGCCAAGCAGATCAGGCTCGGGCATGAAGCCGGGGATGAACAGGCCATTGTTGCGGGTGTAGTTGACGCTGCCCCTCTTAACGCTCATGGCCAGCTTAAGCACTTCGTCAGCTACTTTTTTGGCTACCAAGAGGGCCTGTGAGCGCTGAGTGGTATCTTTTGGCTTTTCATCCTGCGGCTTCACCTCGGTTCCCGGTCGGGGCATGGCACCCGGCCTTGGCATGGCGCCTCCGCCAAAGCCAGGGCGCGAAGGTGTATTGAGTTTCTGGAGATAACCAATCTTACCATATAGCCTGACGAGGTCGAAGTTACCATTGAGTTGCTGGGAATTCTGGTTCTCGATGGTATTGCCCACGCGCTGTTTAACGCTCAGTGGCGAGCTTTGCCAGGTGTACATGGCCTGATATCCTGCTGTTACAGTAACCCAGTTAAACAGCGGTATCTTGCTGATGGGCAGGTTATAGTTCAGCCTGATGTTGTGATTGAACCTGTTTTTGGTGCCCAGGCGCATGATGTCGTTCCAGATGGTATCGCGATGCTTTTCGTAGAGATCGGTGCCCCGGTCGGGGTTTCCGGCTGGTTCGTAAACAAAGGCGTTAACACCGGCCGTGTAGTCGAGGGTGATGCTTCGGGTAAGGTCGAATCGGAAGTCGTAGTTGCGGTTCCAGTCCCATTGACGTGCCAGAATGGGGTAGGTAATGATATCGCCCTCGCTCTTGTTGCGGAACTTCTTTTCGTTGTTCATACGGTTCATCTCGGTGCGGAAGGCCAGGTTGCGGGGCAGATAGTAGAAGTTGAAGTCTTTGACCAATTGCATCACCGGACTCTTTGCCCAGCGGGCTGTGGCAAAGGGCTGCACGTTTTTGGGATTGGTGGTGTAGTTGTAGCCCAGTCCTCCGCGATAGAGCAACCGTCGGTCGTATTCCAGATCAATGTTGCGCTGGAATATCTCGCTGTAAGCATACGAAACGTTCCAGTTTTCGATATCGTATATCCTTGATTTGGTGAGATTTCCGCGACGTTCCTTGCGCACATTGATCAAGTTGAAGTTGCGCCGCATGGTAAAGTCGTTGATGATATTTTCTATAGAATCTTTTTCGGCATTGGTTTCGAACGTCTGCAGGAAATCGCGCTGTTTTATGTCGGGCTCCAGCGGATTGTATTCGGGCCGCAGGTGCGATTGTCCATAATCGAAGTGTACTGGTATTCGAAGGCCAACGTTTTCAGGGAAGAACTTTCCGAGGTCGATATCGGTGGCCACATCGAAGTTGGTGGCTTTTTCGAGTGAAGTTTCGTTCACTTTCATTTCGAGGCTGCCAAATCCTGCTGTGGCATGCGAGCCGGTAAGCACCACCCGTCCGAGGTCGGCCAAAGTGGTCTCAACACGGGCATTGGCTGCCCAACCACCACTATTGTCGAAGTCGGTAACGCGCAGTTCGTTCACCCACAATATGGCGCTTTTGGGTCTTCCGTCGTCGGTGGTATTGGCGCCGGGACGACGCTTGGGATTGCGCACACCGATCATAATGCCCTTAACATCGCTGATGTTAGGATTACCAATCACCCTGATGGCGTGATCGCCGCGAAACTCAACATAGGGGTAATTGAGCCTGATGTCGCTGTTGGGATTGCGCATGGCAATATTGCGATTCTGCTTCACTTTAACCAGTTCGTCGAGGTCGATATTGAACTGGTTGGCCTCGGGCCAAATCTGATCGGGACGGGTGAATGCGGTAAACCAGGGCGTAAAGGTGAGCGGTATTTCGTACTCGTAATAGTTCTCGGTGAAGTCGGCGCCAAGGCGGACAAAAACGCTGAGGTCGCCATATTGCAACTCCTGATCCTCGTAAAACTTCTCGGCATGAACGAACATGCGCAGCTTTTTGTAGCGACGGAAGTCAAAATCGGTCGTCTTGAAGGCTGCCCGGGCATCGCCGTCGAGCAGATTGGTAACGCTCAATTGCATCGATTGCTCGTTGAGGCGCACAAGGCTGGTAGTACCATAGTTGATTTCGCGTTCGATGCCCGGAGGTACCACATAAGGTATGGGCTCGCGTCGGCCGTTTTCCTCAATGTTTACGGCCGATATCTCGAAGGTGGTGTTGTTACCCTGATCGCCCGAAACGTACTCGCCGGGAGCGAGCAGGTTGTTGCGGTACTTGCGCCATTCGCCGCGAACGAGCTGAAGGGTGGCAAAGCGGGCCACCACTGGCTGCTCAAAGCCGCGCAAAAACATACGCATAAAACGAACCGAACGAAAATCTTCGATATTGCCCACCACTTTTTCGGGCTGGCTCACCGGTATTCGGAACTGATACCACTTCACTTCTCCCACCGTACCATTGGCCAGCGGAATACCCTTGGCCTCGCGAATGTCGGCTATGAAGTTTTCGCCCACGCGCATGCGTTGAGGATCGAGGCGGATGCGGTACTGGAAGTAACGTTCCGATTCGCTCAGTGTGTTGTCGCGGTTGATATCTTCCACATGTGGCATGGTGCTGTTGCTGATGGGATAGTTCTCAGGATTCATGTCATCGGTAGGCGAGTTGCCGTCCGGACCATTGAACCGCCTGTAGCGTTCAAGAACACTGCTGAATTTTGGATCGCTGTCGAGACGTGTTCCCCTGAAATACTGATAATTATCCGCCGAAGGGTCGGCCAGCGCCTGCTGATAGGCATCCGAGTTTTCGCCGAAGGCCTGACGCAGGGCTTCGAGGTAATCGGCCCGGAACGAGCGTTCGTCGTCGTCGTTGAGACCATCGTAACCAACGTCCTGATATTTGCGCGATCCGGCAATATTGCTAAACGATTCGACCAGTGCCTGAAGTCTTGGTACGCGACCCCAGATGGTGGTGTCGACGTTCTCCACTTTTTCCGACACCGGGAGTCCGTGCTCAAAAAAGCGGCGGCCGTCGCGGAGAATGTCTTCCGAAATGTCTCCGAAATTGATGTAAAGGTCTCCCTTATTGTTCGGATTTTCGGCAAAGGGATCCATCATCCAGAATTCGATATACTCGATATTAGTAGCTTCAAAATCAGGTGTTTCCACACGTCGCATTATACCTCCCCAGCGGCTTCGGGGATCCTCGAGGCTACCGTTGGCCCGCATACCCCGGCTGAAAGCCGTCGGGCCTACATCGTAGTTGTAGGGTCCGCGTTCGGACGGATAGTATGCCAGATTGAGCACTGCGATATTGGTAGGTGTGCCGGAAGGAATTTCTTTGTTCGGAAACACTTCTGTTTCGAGCACCTGACGGACACTATGTTTGCTCAGCTCGTCCTTATCGACGTTTTGCGGACGCAGCGAACCAAAGCGATCGTAAAACATAGGGTCGATGATATACCAAGCCAGCCTGGCTCTGTTGAACCCGTATGCCAGGCCTGTGCCGGGTGCAGCCTCCGGAAACAGGTCGGGCTGACCCTGAGGGGTGCTGGCCATGTGCCAGCTGCTCACTTGTCGCAGGTCGATGGTTGATTTGGCTCCCTCGAAATCATCGATGTAGGAGGTTCCTGTTTTACCCACGGCTCTGGAATGGCCGGGAAGGAAATGTGCAAATTCGGCATCCACGTTGATGCGGGAGGCCTGCTTTGTGCTGTAGAACGGCAGTTTGTCTATTACCCTGCTGAGCCACAGCGATTCCTTTCGCCAGCTCAGGTCGAGGCCGTAAATGGTATTCGAAATGGGGTCGTCGCCATAGTTAACTTTGCGTGTGAGCGGACGTTCGTGCAGATTGAGCAGGGTGGCACCGATCCGGAAGTCTTTGTTGAGCTCGTGATCCACGCGCAAACCCATCATGCGCTTTTGCTGCAGGCTGAAGAGCGAATTACTTTCCAGTGAAATATTTATAGGAGTCCCCGAGCTCATGATGCCTTCGTTGATGATCCGCACGCGTCCGAGGGTGTAGTCAACGGTGTAATCGACATTTTCGACAAGGGGCACGCCACCCGCAGTAACACGCACCGACCCTTGAGGCACATTGAGTGCGTTGAGGCTTATTTCGCTGCCCGATTGCGATTTGTAATAACCTTCGAGGATAAATTTGTTTTTGTCCGGAAACTGCTCTGCACCGGTTTTAGTCAGCCTGTAGAGCGAATCGTAAGCATAGCGGTTGGCCAGCTCGGGGTCATTGGGAAATATTTTTTGGCGCACATGGCGGCCAAACGGCTCGAGCACAGGGAAGTAGATACGCCCATTGCTGGCATTGATGGTTCCGCCGGCGGTTGCTGCATTATCGATGAAGTCGAACACCCCGTCGCCGCCCGGCACCGGATTGCCCTGCATATTCAAAAAGTCAACATTCATCAGGTGTATGAGCGGCACACCGCGCACTTTGTCATCACCTTCAGTAAAATAGCCTGTGGGAACGCCGTTCTGATTGCCTGAATAAAGAATGTTGAGCGTAAAATCGTCGCGGTTGAGCTGGAAAGCCTTGAGCGAGTAAACGTTTTTCATCATCAGGTTCCACA
>DAIOUP010000023.1:0-11179 GCA_036759465.1 Bacteroidales bacterium | reverse complement strand
AAAGAAAACCAAATTCTTTGAGTGTTTTAGGAACGGCAGGCGTGTAAACGATCAGCGCAATTTTGGCAGGGATGAGATCGGGACGATCATCGTAATGAATGTACATCCCTTCATGCTCAAGACTTTCGGTAAGCGCAGTGGGGGTTTTATCATAGCCGTAAATTTCAGCGCCGGCTACTTTAAAATACCGCGCCAGTGCACTCATGCCGATGCCGCCAATCCCCAGAAAATACACGATGTCGCCTTTGCCGATGTTCATGCTTTCATAAGTTTTAGTGCTTCATCCACAATGCGCTGCGTGGCGTCAATACGAGCAAACCTGCTAACGTTCAGGCTCATCGTTTTTCGTCTTTCAGCATCATTGGCAAGTGTAATGATCGCGCTTACCAGCTGCTCTTTGGCTGTATTGTTAGGCTGAAGAATGGCTGCGCCAGCTTCTTCCAGCTTGCGTGCATTGCTGGTTTGGTGATCTTCGGCAGCAGTGGGCAGTGGTACGAGTATAGCCGGTTTGGCTGTGGCTGCCAATTCGGCAACCGTCATCGCTCCTGCACGTGCCACAACAAGGTCGGCAGCGGCATAAGCCAGATCCATACGGCTAATGAATGGCGTAAGGTGGAGATTGCTATAGTTTCTTTTCGTAATTGCCTCTCTAGCAAAAGTGTAGAATGCCTCCCCGCATTGCCAGATCAGTTGAATGCCCAACCCGGTCAGCATATCCAGTCCTGCAAGAATAGCATTATTGATGGAGCGGGCTCCCTGACTTCCACCGGTAATGAGCACAACAGGTTTATCGCTCTCCAGACCGAAGTAGGCAAGCGCCTCTTCGCGTTTGCCGGCAATATCAATGGCTTTGGGCCTCAGCGGATTACCGGTAAGTATGGTTCTCCCCGCAGGGAACCATTTTTCCATGCCTTCGAATGCAACGCAAATGCATTGCACCTTATTGGCTAACACCCGGTTGGTTATACCTGGATAGGAATTCTGTTCCTGAATCAATGAGGGAACTCCTGCTCTGGTTGCAGCCCACAATAGCGGCCCACTGGCATACCCTCCTACGCCTATTGCAAGATCGGGTTTGAAGCGCTTTACAATTTGTCGCGCCCTGAACAGGCTGGATATCAGCTTAAAGGGAAATGCAAGGTTTTTTGTGCTTAGCGAACGCTGAATGCCGCTAATCCATAATCCTTCGATGGGATAGCCTGCTTCGGGAACTCGTTTCATTTCCATACGGCCTTTCGCCCCGACAAACAGAATCTCTGCGTCGGTTAAACGCTCCTTCAGGCCGTCGGCAATTGCCACAGCCGGAAAGATATGGCCGCCGGTGCCACCTCCGCTAATTAGTATGTGCTTCGGGCGCTTTGTCATCCGCAGTGATCTCCGTGGTTTCTGTTTTTTGGTTTTCTTTTTCTTTTCGCTCCACTTCCTTGCTCACACTTAATATGATGCCGATCGAAAGGCTGGTGAACCAGATCGATGTTCCTCCCATACTCACAAGCGGAAGCGGTTGACCTGTTACCGGAAGCACATCCACATTTACTGCCATATTGATCATGGCCTGTAGAACGAGGCTGAATGCTACGCCAATGGTCAGGAATGCCCCGAACGTCTGGGGGATTTTTGTAACGATTACTACAGCCCTGTGCAACAAGATGACGTAGAGCAACAGCACGAAAACCCCGCCCAGGTATCCATATTCTTCAATGATGATGGAATAAATAAAGTCGGAATAGGGGTGAGGCAGAAAGTTTCGCTGGGTGCTGTTGCCCGGTCCTTTGCCTAAAAGACCACCTGTTGCCACGGCAATTTTGGCTTGCTCCACCTGATAG
The DNA here is from genome assembly GCA_036759465.1 of Bacteroidales bacterium. GTDB lineage: Bacteria > Bacteroidota > Bacteroidia > Bacteroidales > F082 > JALNZU01. The sequence continues at coordinate 9,353 of DAIOUP010000023.1, read as the reverse complement.
CTGTCGCCTTCGTTTTTGATATGGTTTGCAATACGGTTCTTCCAGGTCTCCATTCTGCCTTGCTGATCTTCAGGTAGTTGAAGAACGATAAGGACAAACAGTGCAAAGGCAACTATGCCTGAAACCACCAGGGCGGCAATATATTTGAAATCAACACCTCCAATAAAAAGTAAAACCAGACTGGTGGTAAACAGCATAAGCGCTGTGGAAAGGTTGGCCGGCATGATCAGGAATACTACTGCGAGCACCGGTAGTATTAGGGGCACAAAAGCAGTGCGGAAGTCTTTGATGGTGTCCTGTTTTTTGGTGAGTAGTCGCGCCAGATAAATAATCAGGGTGAGTTTGGCCAGGTCGCTCGTTTGGAATGTAAGATTGAATGGCAGAGGCAAAACGCGTTTTGCATCGTTGAGATCGAGGCCAAAAATCAAGGTCAGTGCAAGCAGTGGAATGCTGATCCAAAGTGCTGCGGCGAAAAGGGGAGAATAGTAAACGTATTTTATTTTGTGCGCCAGATACATCAACACCAATCCAACCAAAAGGATAATCAGGTGTTTCATCATGTAATACTCCGTATTACCGCCCTGATTTTTATAAGCAAGTGTGCCGGTGGAGCTGTAAACGGCAAGGAGCGAGAATACCGACAACAGCACCACAATGGCCCAAATGATTTTATCTCCTTTTATGCTTCTGGCCAACATCTTCTTTCTGTTATAAGGCTTTTACAGCACCTTTAAAACGGTCGCCCCGCTCTTCGTAGTTCTGATAACGATCGAAGCTGGCACAGGCAGGCGAAAGCAATACAACGTCATCTTTCACCGCGATGAGCGATGCCATTGTTACTGCCTGCTCAATAGTTTCGGCGGTAAGAATACGGGGAACTATTTCGCCAAAAGCTTTGAGCAGCTTGGTATTGTCGGCACCAATACATATCATTGCCCTTACACGCTGCCTGACCAAAGAGGTCAATTGACCGTAGTCGTTGCCTTTGTCCTGACCGCCGGCAATCCATACCACCGGACGCTGGAAACTTTCCAAAGCATACCATGTGGAGTTCACATTGGTGGCTTTGGAGTCGTTGATGTAGGCCACGCCGTGAACGTTGGCTACAAACTCGAGCCTGTGCGGAACGTTTTGATAGTTAGACAGGCTTTGCTTGAGGCTTTCCTTTCTGATCTGGATAAGCCTTGAAGCAATTCCCGCTGCCAGCGAATTGGCTGCATTGTGTTTTCCCTGAAGGGCAAGTTCTTCGATGGTCATGGTGAACAAATCTTGATTGGTATTAACAACAAAATGATTTCCTGTTAAATAGCCTCCTTCGGCGAACACATTCCCTTCAGTTGAAAAGGGCATGCGTTTCGCTTTGCTTTTGGAGCATTCCACCCTCCGACGAGTTTCCGGATCGTCGTAGTAGTAAATGAGGTAGTCGTCTTCCCTCTGATTCAAGGTAATCCGCATCTTGGATTGGGCGTAATTGTCGAAACTGTATCCATAGCGGTCCAGATGATCTGGGGTAATGTTGAGCAGAATGGCGATGTGGGGCCTGAAACTTTTAATACCATCGAGCTGAAAACTGCTGATTTCCAGCACAAAATGGGCATGGTCGGCTTCGGCCAATATGCGTGCAAAGCTTTTACCGACATTGCCACCAACCGCTACATCTAATCCTGCCGATTGCATAATATGGCCCGTGAGCAGGGTAGTAGTCGTTTTGCCGTTGCTGCCGGTAATGGCCGTAATGTGAGCTTTCGTGTACCAGCTGGCAAATTCAATCTCTGAAACAACAGGTATTTTAATGGCAAGCTTTTTTACGATGGGCGCTTCATCGGGAATGCCCGGACTCTTTACCACCAAATCGCAACTGCTCAGGGCTTTGGCATTATGACCGTTTTCTTCAAAACTAATTCCGGCCGTTTCCAACTCGTGACGGAATAAGGGCTTGATTTTTCCAGCATCCGAAACCAGCACATCAAGACCATTCCTGCGTGCGAGCAGAGCAGCACCCACGCCGCTTTCGCCTGCTCCCAGAATGGCTATTTTTTGATATGTGCCAGTCGTTATTGTCATATCTACCTTAGCTTCAATGTGATAATGGAGAGCACGGCGAGGAAAATTCCAACGATCTGAAAGCGGAGCACTATCTTGGGCTCGGGATAGCCCAGCTTTTGATAGTGATGGTGCAGCGGCGACATTTTGAAGATTCTTCTGCCTGCTCCGTATTTGCGTTTGGTGTATTTGAACCACGATACCTGCATCATCACCGAGAGACTTTCGGCCAGAAAAATGCCGCATAAAATGGGGATGAGCAGCTCCTTGCGGATCAGTATGGCAAAAACGGCTATGATGCCACCCAATGCAAGGCTGCCGGTATCGCCCATGAAAACCTGAGCCGGGTAGGAATTGTACCACAGGAAGCCGATGTTCGCACCAACAAAGGCACTGATGAAAATGGTAAGCTCCCCAGTATCAGGTAGATACATGATATTGAGGTAGTCGGCAAAGATGATGTTGCCCGATACCCATGCCAGTATACCCAGGGTGGCACCAATGATGGCCGAGGTGCCCACGGCTAACCCGTCCATGCCGTCGGTCAGATTGGCACCATTCGAGACCCCCGTAATGATCAGGATAACTATTGGAATAAATACCAGGAATGCCCAATTGCGGAAATCCGACCCTATCCATTTCAGCAGCACGGCATAGTCAAATTCGTTGTTCTTGACAAAGGGGATGGTGGTTTTTGTGCTGCGCGTCTCTGTGGTGCTGAAGCGGCTCATAGGGCCGGTGGCATCGATGGTTTGTACGATCTCGCGGGCTGGCACATTCTTTTCGCGCACCTGAACGCTCGGGTCGAAATACATGGTCAGGGCAACCACAATGCCAAGGAGGGTTTGTCCGAGAATTTTCGTTTTTCCCGGCAAACCACGTTTATCCTTTTTGAAAACCTTGATGTAATCGTCAATAAAACCCAATCCTCCCAGCCACACTGTGGTGAACAGCATGAGCACGATATAGGTGTTGGTCAGTTCGGTAAATAAAAGTGTCGGAATAAGAATAGATGCCAGAATGATAAGGCCTCCCATGGTTGGGGTGCCTTGTTTCTCCACCTGGCCTTCGAGGCCCAGGTCGCGGATGGTTTCGCCTACTTGCTTGCGGTTGAGGTAATTGATCCAGCGTTTGCCAAAAACGAGGCTGATAAAAAGAGAGGTGAGTATTGCTGCGGCTGCCCTGAACGAAATGTACTGGAATACCTGGGCGCCCGGTATGTCGAATGTTTTATCCAGATATGTGAATAAATAATACAGCATGATTTCAGGTATTTAGCAGTCTTCCGAATAATTCTTCCTTATCGTCGAAGTGGTGTTTTTTTCCTTGTATTTCCTGATAGTTTTCGTGTCCCTTTCCGGCCAGAAGAATGATGTCGCCTTTAGTGGCCATGTTTACCGCGGCCTGAATGGCTTCGCGGCGGTCGTGAATGACGATGGTTTTTTTGTAATGCTCGCCAGGCACACCTGCACGCATATCGTTGAGAATCTCGTTCGGGTCTTCCCAACGCGGATTATCCGAAGTAAGGATGACGATATCGCTTTGAATGCAGGCAATGCGGGCCATCTCAGGACGCTTGGTCTTATCGCGGTTGCCTCCGGCCCCGGCAATGGTGATGAGCTTTTCGTTGCGCGTTCTTATTTCATTGATTGTACTGAGCACATTTTCCAGGGCATCGGGCGTGTGGGCATAATCGACAATGCCGATGATTCCGCTCTCCGATTTTATGTATTCAAATCTGCCCGACGCGCTTTCGAGCCTGCTCAGCCCCGTTAAGGCTTCTTCCTCCGACATGCCCAGCAATGTGGCTGCTGCATATATGGCCAATAGGTTATAGGCGTTGAACCGACCGATAAGCCTCGTCATCACCTCTTTTCCCATTATACTGAGCAATAGCCCTTCGAACTGATTTTCAAGCACTCTTGCCTTAAAGTCGGCATCCGATCTCAATGCATAGCTGTAGACGCCTGCGCGTGTATTTTGCACCATGAAGCGTCCGTTGCGGTCGTCGGTATTGATCAGTGCAAAGGCTTCCTTTGGCAAAATGTCGAAGAAGAGCTTCTTGGCATCGCGGTATGCGGCAAAACTGCCGTGGTAGTCGAGATGGTCGTGCGTGAGGTTGGTGAATATTCCTCCGGTAAAATGCAGACCAAACGTCCGCATTTGTGCCATGGCGTGCGAGCTTACTTCCATGAACGCATGAGAGCAGCCCTTGCTTACCATTTCCGACAACAACTTGTTGATTGTCAGTGGATCGGGAGTGGTGTGGGTTGCAGGATACTCCTGTTTTCCAACCAGATAACGTATGGTAGAAATTAGCCCGGAGGGATAGCCTGCTTGTGAAAAAAGGTTGTAAAGCAGGGTGGCAATGGTTGTTTTGCCATTGGTTCCCGTAACGCCAACCAGCTTCAGCTGCCTTGAAGGGTGTCCGTAGAAGGCCGAAGCTGACATGGCAAGGCAATAAGCTGCATTTTCAGCCTGAACCCATGTAATCTCGGGACTGGGGTTTTCGGGCATTTTTTCGCAAACAACAGCAACGGCACCCTGGGCAATGGCCTGTCCGATAAATTGGTGTCCGTCGGCCTGCGTGCCACTCAATGCAAAGAATACACTGCCCGGCCCTACAAGGCGCGAATCGGAGGCTAATGCGATAACCGCCCGGTGCTCATTGCCAATAATCTGTTTAACAGGACATTCGGCAAGCAATGATCTTAGATCGTGCACTTTCATAGGCCTGATAGTTGAAGTTCGATCACCTGTCCTTCCCTGATGGTGTCGCCCGCCGCCACTGACTGCGCAGCCACAATACCTTTGCCTTTTACCTTCGAGTGCAAACCATGACTGTTAAGCACAAAAAGGGCATCCTTAAGTTGTAATCCGGTGAGGTCGGGCATGCGGTTGTGAGCTATGGTATCGGGTACCGCAGCCATTTCAAGCAACGTTCCATTTGGTATCACACTTACCCATTGAATGCCGGGAGCTTGCTTGACGACTGGGACTTTCAGCATCCGGAAAAGCTTCTCGGCTTCGGGCAGGTAATATTTTTTGCCGGCATTCACCATTGCGGCCAGCTGTATTTTATCGTCGGGCTTATTGCTGGCATCGTGCAAATTGGGTCGTGTAGCATACACCTTGTCTGCGATTTCCCTGAAGACAGGCGCGGCAACAGCTCCGCCGTATATCTTGCCGGCACGCGGACGGCTGATGACTACAATGCAGGAATATTTGGGATTTTCGGCCGGAAAATATCCGACAAAGGTGGCGTTGTAGTTTTGTTTGTCATAGCCTTTTTTCCCGGCGGCAATCTGGGCAGTTCCGGTTTTGCCGGCCACTTTGTAGGCGTCGTTGTTAAGCACCTTGCCTGTTCCGCGCTCCACTACACCTTCCAGAAGCTTTCGTAATGTGTCGATGGTGGCCTGGGAGGCAATGCGCTCGTTGAGCACCACCGGATCGTGCCGCTCAATAACCGTATTGCCCTGAAGTATCTCCTTCACAAACAGCGGCTTTACCATCTTTCCGTTGTTGGCCACGGCATTGTAGAGGGTGAGCATCTGAAGAGGAGTCATTTGAAGTTCGTATCCTATTGACATCCAAGCTAGTGAAGTGCCGTACCAGTATTGTTTGTTCGACGGATGTTTGATATAAGGTCTGCGCTCACCGGCAATATCAATACCCAGCGGAGTATTGATACCCAACTCGTAAAGCCTGTCGATATATCGCTCCGGTTTGCCCGAATAGCTGTTCCAGATGAGTTTGGCTATGCCAACATTCGACGACTTCTCAAAAATTTCCCGAACGTTTGTGTGTCCGTCGCGTATGGGATGCACATCTTTCATCACACGGTTGTGAAACTGCATTTGGCCGTTGCCCACAAATACCGGATCGGAGGGCTTTACTTTTTTATCCTCCAGCAATACAAGCATCGAAGCCAGCTTGAACGTCGAACCCGGCTCGACGCTCTCGGCGATTGCGTAATTGTAGCTTTCGATGTATTTCCCGGTTTTGTCGTCTTTTGTAAGGTTGGCAATAGCTATAATATGCCCTGTTTGCACTTCCATGAGTATAGCGCAGCCCTGATGGGCCTGATTCTCTTCAAGGTTGCGCCTGAGCGCCTGCTGGGCCACATCCTGAATGTTAACGTCTATGGTGCTGACCACGTCTATGCCATTCTGAGGCTCAACCATGTTTTCGTCGAACATCGGCATCCAGTCGCCATTGTTGATGCGGCGCTTCACCTGTTTGCCATCATATCCTTTAAGCTGCTCGTGATAGGCTCCCTCTATACCTACAAAAACGTTCACGTGCTCCATCGTGTAGCCTATAGTTCTGAGCGCTAAGTCTTTGTATGGTCTTTCCCGTCTTGTTTCGGGTACTAAAATCAATCCGCCCTTGAATTTGCCCATATTGAGAATGGGCAGTTTGCGCAGTTCTTTGACCTCGGCATGGGTCACACGATTTTTAAGCAGGAGGTAGCGGTTTCCTTTTTGCCGTGCTTCGCGCAGATCGTTGTAAAACTGCAGTTTAGTCTTGTTGCCAAGCACCGCTGCCAAACCTGTTGCCAATGAGTCGAGCGCCGAAAAAAAGCGCTGGTCTGTGATGTGGGGTGATGATACATCCATACGAACCTCAAAAACAGGCACCGTCGTGGCCAGCAGGGTGCCATCGGTTGCCAGTATGTTGCCTCGCAATGCCTCAATGGGAAAGACCCTGATCTCCTGCTGTTCGGCCTTTTCCTTGAGGGCTTCGCCATATACAAACTGGATCCTGCCGATCTTAATAATCACAATCGCGGAGAATAGCAATACGGATGCGTAAACCATGTACACCCGGATCAGTATGTTTTTCTTCGGATCGGTCATGGCATGGTATTGCTTTTGACTACAATCTTCTGAACCGGCTCAATCGACTCGGTAATACCGGTTTTCTTCAGCTTGCGCACAAGTTCCGACTGACGACTTTCGAACATTACCTGCGATTTCACCGAAACGTATTCAAAATGAAGCTCTTTCATCTCGCGATTCAGCTTGTCAATCTCACGGGCAAGTTTTTCGATGTAGTAGCTGTTGCCGATGTAGAAAAAGGCGATGACAACCAAAAAAAGCAGGTACTTGGTCTGATCCCAACTGAAGTAACGCGCCAGAAATCCTCCGCCCAATACTTCGTAGAAAAAGCGCCTGAAGGGATTGAAAACCACCCTGCCTTTTTTTCTGGATTTTGCCTTCGTCTGTTTAACGGCTTCACTCATGGCATCATCACTTTTTCAGCTACTCGCAATCGGGCGCTGCGGGAGCGGTTATTCAACTGCAATTCTTCGTCCGATGGGGTCAATGCCTTACGGCTCATTGGTCGCAGGCTGCTCTTGGAGTTGCCGAAGAAATCTTTTTCGGCTTCCCCGGTGGCATTGCCGGCCTTCATATAGTTCTTGACCAAACGGTCTTCGAGCGAGTGGTATGCAATCACAACCAGCCGACCCCCGTTGTCGAGCATTTCAATGCTTTGCTGAAGGAATTCCTCCAACACCTCCAACTCCTGATTCACTTCAATCCGAAGGGCCTGAAAAAGCTGGGCCAGCGGCTTGTGCTCCTTTCCTTTTGGCAATAGCTTTTCAACCGATTTGCGCAGTTCGCCGGTCGTCTGGATCGGCCTTGCCCTGAGCACGGCCTCGGCAAACCGGCGGGCTTGCGGCAGCTCGCCGTAAAGGTTGAAAATACGGGTCAGATCTTCGAGACTATAAGTGTTGACTACCGTGGCGGCATCGAGCGGATTACTAAGGTCCATGCGCATATCGAGCACACCCTCAAACCGGGTTGAGAAGCCTCTTTGCGGTGCATCAATCTGAAACGACGAAACGCCCAGATCGGCCAATATGCCATCAACACGGTTGAAGCCGTAGTAACGGAGAAAATTGCGGAGATACCTGAAATTATTCGGAACAAAGATGAAACGCTCGTCCTGAGGTACATTGGTTGCAGCATCCTCATCCTGATCAAAACCGATGAGCCTGCCGTTGCCAAGCTTTTCAAGAATGGCTCTGCTGTGGCCGCCTCCGCCAAAGGTGGCGTCCACATAAACCCCTCCCGGCCTTATTTTGAGGGCCTCCACACTTTCGTGCAACATAACCGGATTGTGGTACATGCGATGCAGCTATCGGATTACTGTTGTCCAAATTTTTCCTGTAACAACTGCTCCAGTGTAGCCTGATCCATTTCCATATTGGCCTTGTGGTAAGCTCCCTTATCCCAGATTTCCATGTATTCGGGCAAGGCGATGATCACCACCTCCTTGTCCAGATCGCTTTGTTCGATCAGGGGTTTGGGAATAAGCAGTCTTCCTGTACTGTCGAGCTTTACCAGTCTGGCGCCGGCATTGTATTTGCGCATCAGATCAACATTCACCTTGACGAAAGGACTCAGCTGCTTCAGCTTTTCCTGCTTCTGCTGCCACTCCTTCATGGTGTACATCTCGATGCACTTGCGAAACAATCCGGGACGCAACACAAAGCCCTCGCCCGACAAATCGCCCAGCTGCTCCTGAAAATCGGCAGGAAACATCAGGCGGCCTTTGCCGTCGAGCTTGCATTGGTAATCACCAACAGGATATGGTAGTTTCGTTTCCAGGATAGTAGTTGTTACACCCGTAAAATTACTGCAAATTTTACCACTTTTCTCCATTTTTTACCACTTATATGGTCAAATGGTTTCACTGTTTTGTGAAAAAAATCATTAGTACAGTGATAATAAGTTGATTAACAGATAGATAGATTCAAATAAAAGTTATCAACAATACGAAGGCCTCCGTCAAATGTTAATAATTAGTACGCAAGCAGCATAAATACAGATAGTTGTGTAAGGCAAGCAGACTGAATAAAGCCTTTTTGGAAAAAAGCTTGATTTTTGGCTAACTTTGTAATGGAAAAGGAAAAAATGATGGAAAATCCTAACCAGGCCGAACTAAACCGGCAGGTTATGCTGGTTGATGTGCAGAAGGTGCTTGCCGATAAAAATCCTGCCCTTGCCAGGATGATCCCAGGCTTTATTGTTCGCTACCTCAAGCGCATCATCCACCAGGAAGAGATTAATGCTTTCCTGAAACAGCACGGCCATCTGGATGGCCTCGCATTCGTTGACGAAGTCGTGAATATGTTTCGGCCAAAAGTAACGCTCCGGGGACTTGAAAACCTGAGTTCCGACGGACGTTTTGTAGTAGCGAGCAATCATCCGCTGGGCGGCCTCGACGGTATTGCACTCATGCAGGCAATTGGCAAGGTGCGCCCCGACATTCAATTTCCGGTTAACGATATCCTGCTGAAC
>DAIOUP010000022.1:0-11200 GCA_036759465.1 Bacteroidales bacterium | reverse complement strand
GTATCAAGGAGGTTCTCGGCCTATACCTGAAGGAAACCGTGATTATCGTCAAGCTCGTCAATTTTAATCTCACCGTGCTTGGCGAAGTCAAGCGGCCGGGTCAATACAAAGTATACCAAACAGAAATCAACATTTTCGAAGCCATTGCCATGACGGGCGACCTGACCGAATTTGCCGACCGCAGCGAAGTGATGATTGTTCGTCAAACGAAAAAAGGATCAGAAATCATTACCGTTAATATGGAGAAAGCCTCTATCCTATCGTCCGACTATTACTACCTCAAACCGAACGACATCATTTATGTTCGTCCGCTTAAAATCAAGCAGTTTGGTTTTGCCACCTTCCCCTACAGCCTTATCTTCACCACCATTTCGACCGCTCTGCTGCTCATAAATTTCTTCAGTAAATAGTGCAAACGACGAACAACTAAACCCAAAATCATTTTAAAGTGGAAAATTTTCAGCCATACCAGCAGGAAGAAAGCATCGACCTTAAGGCTCTGTTTTTCAAATTTGCCAGGTTCTGGCATTTGTTTGTCATTTCGGTTTTCATTGCGCTCCTGCTGGCCTTTTTGTTCAACAAATACACAAAGCCTGTTTACGAAGTAAAATCAACCGTTCTGGTAAAAGATCAAAAGGGTGGCAAGCTCGACCCGACGGCTATGCTTGGCCTTAGCTTTGGTACGCAGCAAAATGTGCAGAACGAAATTGGCATCCTGATGTCCAATTCCTTAGGGGACCGTACGATCAAGAGCCTCGACTTTGAAGTTTCGTACCACAAGGATGAAGGACTTATCAGCCAGGAACTTTATAAAAACGCGCCTTTTGAGGTGATCATCGACCGCGAGGTGCCACAGTCGGTTAGCCTGCCCTATATCATCACTTTTGTGGACGGCAACACTTTTACGCTTGAGGCTGAAGGAGAAAACATTACCCTTTACGATTTCAAATCGGGAAAACCCACAGGGAAGAAAAATGACAGGGTGCGCTGGAGCGGCACCTCAGCTTTTGGCGAGTGGACCGACAACGGATTTAATCGCTTTAAGATTATTCTGAACGAAAAGTTCGACCTGGATGAAGTGCGTAAAGGCACATACAGCTTTGTTCTGAACGACTATCGGTCGATGCTTAATCTGCTCAGGGGCTACAAAATTGAGCCCATCAACCGCGAAGCCAGCATCCTCGAAATCTCGCTGCGCGGCAACAACAAGGAAAAAATTACCGACTTCCTGAACCGTCTCACCGAAACTTATGTGCGCCGTGGCCTCGAGAGCAAGAACCAAATAGCCGAAAGCACCATTTTATTCATCGATCAGCAACTGGTTGACATTCAGGATTCGCTCCAGATTGCCGAATTGGCCCTGCAGGAATTTCAAACGCGCAACGAACTGCTCAACCTCGATTTCCAATCTCAAAAAGTTTATGATTATCTGAAAGAGCTTGATAAGCAAAAGGCCGAGCTGATTGTGAAAAACAAGTACTACCGCAGCATGCAGAAGTACATTCAGGAAAACATCGACAACCTCGACCGCCTCGTAGCTCCTAGTGCCATGGGCATCGACGACCCTCTGCTCAACAGATTAGTCCAGGAACTGGTTAACCTATCCTCCCAAAAAGCGGAGCAATTGCTTACCTCTACCGAGAAACACCCGCTTGTGATTAGTCTGGATGCCCAGATAGCCAACACCAAGCGTACGCTACTCGAAAACATCAACAATATTATCCGTAATTCAGAACTCGCCATCACTGATATCAACCGACGAATGGCGGAACTTGAACTGCAGATCAATAAACTCCCCGTTACGCAACGATTATTGCTGGGCTATCAGCGTAAGTTCCAGCTCAACGATGCCATCTACACTTTTCTAATGCAGAAAAGGGCTGATGCACAAATTACTAAGGCCAGCAATGTGCCTGACAACGAAATCATTGATAGAGCGGATGCCCAGCTGGCCACTATGGTGTTTCCCAAGAAAAGCCTCAACTATACAATAGCCTTACTCATTGGCCTGCTCATCCCGATAGCCTATGTGCTGGGTCGTGACTATTTCGATGACAAGATTCATGAAAGACGCGACATCGAAAAAATAACCAAAATACCCATTATCGGGCAGGTGCTGCACAGCACAAAGGATACCCAGCTGGTTGTAATGGAGTCGCCAAAATCATCAATATCAGAGTCTTTCCGTTCAGTGCGAACCAATATTGACTACCTCACCCAAAATGCAGATAAGTGCGTGGTATTGGTGACATCAGATATGGTAAACGCCGGAAAAACTTTCATTGCCATCAACCTCGCCAGCATCTATGCCCTTTATGGTAAAAAAACCGTGCTTATCGGATTTGACCTTCGCAAACCAAAAATTTACCAAGACTTTGGTTTATCAAATACCCTGGGTATCAGCGACTACCTCAGCAAGAAGAACAGTCTTGACGAAGTGATCCTGAATTCAGGAAAGAGCGAGAACTTCGACCTGATTATGGCCGGTAAGGTACCGCCAAACCCTGCCGAACTCATTGCATCAGATCGTTGTGCCGAGTTGTTTGCCGAGTTGCGAAAGCGTTACGATTACATCATCATCGATACACCGCCAATCGGCTTGGTCACCGACGCCTACCTTTTAATGAAGTATACCGACGTGAATACCTTTGTAATACGTCAGGGCTATACCCACAAGCAAATCTTCGAAACAATTATCAAGGATATCGAGGACCGAAAGATTCCGATGAGTCTGCTGGTAAACGATATCAAAATGGGCGGAAGCTACGGCTACGGCTATGGTTACGGCTATGGCTATGGCTATGGTTACGGCTACGGCTACGGCTATGGCTATGGCTACGGCTATTATACCGACGAAGACAAGGAAAAGAAACCTGGCTTTGTAAAGCGTCTTCTCAACAAAATCTGACGTCCTGACATCTTTGTTCAAGAACGTTTCCGGTAATGAGCGTTGAAAAGAGATGGTATGCGGTTTACACCCGTTCGAAAGGCGAAAAAAAGCTTGCCCTTGAGTTGCAATATGCTGGCATTGAGCATTATTTGCCACTGGTGAAGCGCCTCCGCCAATGGAGCGACCGCAAAAAATTGGTCGAAGAACCACTTTTCAGAAGCTACATCTTTGTATTTATCAACGAAACTGATTGCTGGAAAGTGATGAATACCCCCGGAGCGGTTCGGTTTATTAAATTTGAAGGCAAGCCGATTGAGATACCCCAAAAACAAATCACCGCTATCAGGCTTTACATCGAAGATCCAGAACCTGATGAATCAAACCTTTCAGATTTGCAGGAAGGTCAACTGGTAAGGGTAAAAAGTGGTCCGATGGAAGGATTGATTGGCCGATTGGTGCAGGTAAGAAGCCAGTTCAGGCTGGTGGTGCTTATCGAGGCTGTCGGAAAAACCATAACACTCAACATACCTCGTTCGCGCGTGGAAGCCATAAACGAAAACTGATTCATGAGCTGGAAACAACAATTTGGGCAACAATTTGAAGGAGTAAAGGTGCTGGTAACCGGTGGCGCAGGTTTTATCGGGTCGAATCTTGTCGAAACTTTACTTGGATTAGGCGCCGATGTTACCTGCCTCGATAATTTCGCTACAGGTTTTCATCACAACATCACGACCTTTAAAACCCACCCTTCGTTCCGGCTAATCGAAGGCGATATTCGCAATGCAGCACATTGCGCTGAGGCTTGCAACGGACAACATCTGGTGTTTCATCAGGCTGCACTGGGATCGGTTCCACGTTCGATTAATGACCCTCAAACCACCAACGAGGTGAATATCAGTGGATTTCTTAACATGCTGGTTGCCAGTCGCGATGCGGGAGTAAAGCGATTCATTTACGCGGCAAGTTCAAGCACCTATGGCGATTCGGAAAGCCTGCCAAAGGTGGAAGAAAAAATCGGCAAGCCGCTCTCACCCTATGCGGTCACCAAATACGTGAACGAACTTTACGCCGATGTCTTCGCCCGCACCTACGGCCTGGAAAGCATAGGTTTGAGGTATTTCAATGTTTTCGGCCGAAGGCAAGACCCCAACGGCGCTTATGCTGCCGTAATCCCGAAATGGGTGATGCAGCTGCTTCGCCTTCAAAGCCCAGTGATAAACGGAGCAGGCGACTACAGCCGCGATTTCACCTACGTGGATAATGTGATTCAGGCAAACCTTCTGGCCGCAACCACCAAAAATGATGAAGCAATAAATCAGGTTTTTAATGTGGCCTACGGCGACAGAACTACACTCAACCAGCTTGCTTCGGCACTCAAAGAAATTCTTGCCTCATACAAACCCGAAATAGCAGCCGTAGAAATCGTTCACGGCCCTTATCGCCAGGGCGACATTCCCCATTCGCTGGCATCGCTCGAAAAAGCCCGACGTTTGCTTGGTTACAACCCTCAATACGATCTCTACAAAGGCCTGAGCGAAGCCTGCCGGTGGTATGTAGGCAATCTGGTGTAAGGCTAGTTATATGGTATTTCGGCCAATCCTCTGCACCGTAATCGCCCGGGCATATTTGCTTTTCAGGCGGTTATTGTTAATTTTGTAGCAATATTGCTATTATCTATGAACTCTTTCAGCGGAAACAACAACACCCGGTGGCTCTATATTGCGCTGGCGGTATTAGCACTCATTATCATTGCTTTGAGTATCTGGCTTATTTCGGCCAAATCGAATTTGAGAGACTTACAGGAAGAGAAAGAGGCCCAGCGCATTATGTTTCAGCGCGAGGTGGACAGCCTGATGGACGAGCACAACAAGGTAAAAGCCGCCTACGGCACTCTTGCTGACTCGCTGCTGGCGAAAGACTCAATTATTCAGGCCAACGCTCAGGAGATCAAACAGTTGCTCGATACTCAATGGGAATATTATCGCATTAAGCGCAAACTGCAGCAGCTTCAGGTTATCTCCCAAAACTACGTAAGGCAGATGGATTCGCTTTATACTGTGAACCGGGAGCTTACCCAGGAGAACGAACGCATTAAGGAAGACCTCACACAAGAGCGCCGCAGGGTGCAACAATTGCAGCGAACCCGCGACGAACTGACAACGAAAGTTGAACAGGCCGCCGTTTTCCGTAGCTATAATGTGGAAGTGAGCGGTGTGCGTCAACGCGGCAGATCGGAAGTGGAAACCGATCGGGCCAACCGCACCGAACGTATTAAAATATGCTTTGTGCTGGCCGAAAACAGCATTATCCAACCTGGCAACAAAAACATCTACATCCGCATCGCCGCTCCCGATTCAAAGATTCTCATCAAGAGCCGCGACGATGCCTTTTCCTTTATCTTCAAAGGCGAAAGGCTCCAGTACAGCATCATGGAAGTGGTGGACTACAGGAATTCGGACACTCCCATCTGTGTTTACTGGGATAAGCGCGACACACAAGAGCTAAAGCCAGGTTTATACTACGTTGACATTTACGAAGGCGATCATCAAATTGGCGAAGCCACCCTGATGCTCAAATAGAGCCTCAGGACAGCCTCTTATTTATCTGGTAAACAATATTTTAAGTTTAGGCTATTTTTTATCGTCCAAATAGCCTATCTTTGCCGCCGTTTTAAGCTAAAACGAATACGCCATGCCAGAGCCTATTGTCAGTATTTTTTCGGGCAGAGCTTCCGAATACCTAGCAAAAAAAATTGCAGACAATTACGGCACGGCGCTGGGCAAAACGATTTTCACCGATTTTTCCGACGGCGAGTTTCAGCCCTCATTCGAAGAAAACATCCGCGGGCGTGATGTTTTTCTGGTGCAAAGCACCTGCCCTCCTACTGATAATCTTTTCGAACTGCTGCTGATGGCCGATGCCGCACGCAGGGCTTCGGCGCGCAAAATCACGGCCGTTATTCCGTATTTCGGCTTTGCCCGGCAGGATCGCAAGGACAAACCCCGCGTGGCCATTGCAGCCAAACTTGTCGCAAATCTTCTGATTACGGCTGGCATTACCAGGCTGATTACGATCGACTTACACGCCGATCAGATACAGGGCTTTTTCGATGTGCCGGTAGATCACCTTTATGCCTCCAACATCTTCATTCCTTATATAAAAAGCCTCAATTTGCCCAACCTCGCCTTCGCATCGCCCGACACCGGGGGAACGCGCAGGGCGGCTTCTTATGCCAAAATGCTCGACTGCGGCTTTGTGATCTGCTACAAGCAGCGGGCCAAGCCCAATGTGGTCGAGGAAATGGCCCTGATTGGCGATGTGAAAGGAAAAGACGTGATTCTGCTCGATGATATCATCGACACTGGAGGATCAATTACCAAGGCAGGTGAACTGATCATGCAGGAAGGGGCAAGCAGTGTCCGCGCATTCTGTACGCATCCCTTGCTCTCGGGCGAAGCTTATGAAAGAATCGAAAGGTCGCCATTCGTCGAAGTGGTGGTCACCGATACTATCCCACTTCGCAAACACAGCAACAAAATAAAAGTATTGACAACAGCCGGTCTGCTCGCCGAAGTGATCCGCCGTGTGGAAAACTATGAGTCGATAAGCTCGTTGTTCAAAGTATCCAAATAATTCATAATCATTAATTTACACAACCCATGAAAACAGTATCATTGAGCGGTGTGCCACGCGCACACGTAGGGAAAAAAGATGCTAAGGGTCTTCGCAATGAAGGCAGGGTGCCTTGTGTACTTTATGGCAACGACACCGATCAGGTGTTGTTTCATATTGATGCAAAGGCATTTAAACCCGTCATCAACACTCCCGAGACCTATCTGATTGAAATCACCGTTGGCGACAAGGTCCACAAAGCCGTGCTGAAAGAAGTTCAGTACCATCCGGTATCGGACAATGTGCTTCATGTTGACTTTTATGAAGTTCGCAGCGACAGGCCCGTTCTTGTTTCGTTGCCCGTTGTGCTTAAAGGCACGGCACCCGGTGTAATCCGCGGTGGAAAGCTAAAGCTCAAAATGAAGCGCTTGAATGTTAAAGGTCTGATTGGTCACATGCCCGAAAACATCACCGTTGACATTTCGAAGCTCAATGTTGGACAGACCATCAAGGTTAAGGACCTGAAGTTAGAAAACATTGCCGTAACCGACAACGCGAACAGCGTGATTGTGGAAGTGAAGACCGCCCGTGGCGTGGTCATCGCTGCCGAAGATGAATCAGCCGAATAATACAAGGCACTGAAGCCATGAAAGGCATAAGGCCCTCTGTGCCTTGTGCCTTTCTTTTTTAAATCAGCTTTCGTTATGAAATATCTCATCGCTTGTTTGGGAAACATAGGAAGCGAATATGCCAACACCAGGCACAATATTGGCTTTATGGTGGGCGATTTTCTTGCTGGCGATCTGGAATCGAAATTTAGCACCGAACGCCTGGCTCAGGTGGCAACAGCAAAATACAAAAGCCGCACACTGGTCATCATTAAACCCACCACATACATGAACTTAAGCGGTAAAGCCGTTCAGTATTGGCTCAGGGCTGAAAACATTGCGATAGAAAACCTGCTCGTGGTGGTTGACGACATTGCCCTTCCGACAGGAGTGCTGCGTATGAAAACCAAAGGCAGCGATGCCGGCCATAATGGTTTGCAAAACATCATCGATACCCTTGGCTCCCAGAATTGGGCAAGGCTTCGCTTTGGCATCGGCGACAACTTCCCACGCGGAAAACAAGTGGATTATGTATTGGGGCAATGGTCACCTCAGGAGCTGGATATCATTTTGCCCCGCATCCCCGTGGCCGCCGACATGGTCAAGAGTTTTGCAAGCATAGGTGCAGCACGCACCATGAACCTCTATAACAACAAATAGCTTCTGCTATCAGGTTCAGCACCAAATAAGTCCTTCAGTTTCATTGCCGTAAACAGTCGATTTTCCGTTGATCTTCAGCCATCCAGCAAACCAGGCCAGTACGCTGTCTGTTCCGTGTTCATTCAATTTCGAGCCGGGATCAAGGCTTAAGCCGGTAATAGTTCGTAGTTGATGATCAAGCGTTTGAAAATCAGGCCGTTCGTCACCTCCAAAATAGTGCCTTACGAGGCTAGGCCAGGTTTCGTAAAACGGAATGTTATGTGGCCTGAAAAATGCCGCAAGTTGCATGGCACGAGCGGTGAGCCCTCCAAGAAACATGGGCGACATGGCTCTGATCTGGCGGTCGGCCAGGCGAAAAAAGTAATCGGGATTGTCGATTTTCGAACTTACTGGATTGCTGCAATAAACAGCCGGCAAAGAAAGCGGGGCGTCGATCATTACAAAATTAGGCTTGATTTCTTCGATTATTTGTTTGCATAATAGGTCGGCATCCTGCCTTTTATTCGAATGCAACACCAGCAACGCCCTTTCGTGCTGATAGCAGACTGCTGTGGTACCAGCCATTCGCGCACCAAAATCGATGCCCAGGTGCATGGCTAAACACTGAGTGTTGAAAGGCCTCCATCAACGCCAAGTACTTGTCCGGTGATCCAGCCACTGCTTTCGCTGAGCAGGAAGACTGCCATGGCGGCTATATCGTCGGCCTGGCCAACCCTTTGAAGCGGATGGCGCTTTGCACTGGACTCTTCTTTTTCAGGGCTCGAAAGCAATCGTGCGGCCAGAGGTGTGTTTGTCAGCGAAGGCGCTATGGCATTTACCCTTATGGCAGGAGCCCATTCGGCTGCCAGCGACCTTGTCAGGCCTTCAATTGCGCCCTTGGCTGCTGCAATGCTGGCATGATAGGCCATACCTTTTCGGACAGCCACTGTGCTGAACAATACCACTGAGGGCAGGTGTCCGCTTTTTAGCGCCTTTTGGCTGGCCTGCAGCACCCGGATTGCTCCAAGAACATTGACTTCAAAATCATTCTGAAAATCACTGGTTTTCAGCCCCCTAAAAGGCTTTAGATTGATGGTGCCAGGCGCATACACCAGCCCGTCGAGCTTTTCGGGCAAGCCCTTTGGGTCGAAACCGTCGTCGAGAAAATTGCCCTCAACAAAGTTTAAACATTCAAGATGCCCGAGTTGCTCAGGGTGACGGCTTATGACATAAAGATTATGGCCCTGGTGATGCAGTGTTTCGGTGATCCTGCGGGCAATGCCCGACGAAGCTCCGGCAATAAGGTAAGTTCGCATAAAAAGTTTTGGAATTTAAACAAGTCAAGGCCCCGAAAGTTTGTCAAAAGCTGAGGGTAAGATTGACGGATTTAATGCTCAAAATAGCTATTTGTTGGTTTACAGCATCTTAAAACCCCTGTCACAAAGATTCCGGACGTTCCAAACCGATTTTTCCCCTACTCATAAAAGTGACGCGAAGAATCAGAAAAACCAAATATATCGGCGCGAACTAATCAAGTAAAAAGCTTGGTTATCGGCAAAATAAGTTGTGATAAACCATCCAAAAAGCATCCGCTACTGATTATCGTAGCGTTCTATTTCATTGTTTAAAAACTCAAGTTTTACCCCGGCCTCGGCAAACATGGCCTCAGATTCGGCGCCTGCGTGATATTTTTTTTCACACACCACCCTTTCGATACCACAGTTGATGATGAGCATGGCACAGGTGCGGCATGGGGTCATACGACAATAGAGTGTACTGCCATCAAGTGCTATGCCGCGTCGGGCAGCCTGTGTGATGGCATTTTGTTCGGCATGAACAGTGCGCACACAATGTTGCGTCACGCTTCCATCCTCGTGAATGACTTTCTTCATCAAATGACCCACATCATCGCAATGGGCGAGCCCGCGGGGAGAACCCACATAACCGGTGACAAGAATCTGGCGGTCTTTTACAATCACGCATCCGCTTCGGCCGCGATCGCAGGTGGCGCGGCTGGCCACACTGTCGGCCAATTTCAGAAAATATTCGTCCCAGCTTGGGCGGAAGTATTTGGGTTTCTCCGGATGACTCATAATAATCAGAGCTTTAAGTCTTTTAGTATTTGGTCTGTCTGCTCAAAAAGGTCTTTTGTGCTGCCATTATTGGTCAGACGGTAGTCTGCCTGCCTGATGCATTCCATGAGGTTCTGGTGGTTGGGGTCAAGGCTGTGCATCTCGCGCTGTTCGTTGGACAGGAAGGTCTGATAATCAATATTATCCGTTTCGCTACCTCGCTGAAAAACACGTTTGTACCTCAGCTCAGAATCGGCATCGACCGCCAGTAAAACAAAACGTCCCTTTTCGCGAAGCGATGCTATTTCGCCGGGGGTGCGAATGCTTTCAATGATCGCATTGCCTCCGCTTTTTGAAGCCTCCCTGAAAAGCTCGTCCACGATATATGAAGGACCATGCAAGGCTCTCAGTTCGTTGGCTAAGCTGGTCATGGTATCGCGGTTTACAGGCATTCCGCGTTCGTTGAGCGAACGGACGAGATAACCCCTCACGCTAAAATGTCTGAAACCTTTTCGTCCGACAAGATAATCGACGATGGTACCCTTTCCTGCGCCCAGGGTTCCTGTAATACCGATGATCATATTTGACTGCTCTCCTTTTTGATGTCCTCAATCCATTTTGCAGTTGGAACGGCCTGGTACTTCCTAAGCAAATCCGGTATTTCGTGTGCCTGCTCAGCAACCAGCAAACACCGGCGATGCTCGGGTCTAACAAAACCCTCGCTAACGCTGTGGTCGAGAAAAGCAAGCAAAAGGTCGAAATAGTTTTCGGTATTAAGCAAGGCTATTGGTTTGTCGGCCAACCTTAGCTGACTCAGGGTTATGACTTCGAAAAGCTCGTCAAGAGTACCAAATCCACCCGGCAGCACCACAAAAGCATCCGACATATCTACCATCATCTGTTTGCGTTCGGCCATCGAACTCACCTCGATAAACTTATGCAGGCCATCGTGCGCCACCTCTTTGGCCACTAAGCTCGAGGGCATGATGCCGGTGACATGAGCGCCTGCTTTAATTGCAGTTTCGGCAAGCACTTTCATCAAGCCGACATTAGCCCCTCCATAAACAATCCCAAGGCCGGCAGCCGCAAGTACTTCTGCCGTTTGCCTGGCAGCCAGCCTGTAGGTATCGCGAAGGCCTGCGCTGCTGCCGCAAAACACACAAATATTTTTCATGCAGAGGAATTGAGGCCGCTAAATTAGGTTATTACCGCAAAAGTGGTTTCGTGGGCGTTGGGCTGCACTCATTAAAACCGACTTCGATAAGCGATTTTTTAACCTAAATCGTTTTTGGTTTACATTTGTAAGCTACTATGACGGGGAAGTCGTAGTTCGAAAAGTCATTTCACCATGAATACACTTTACCCGCTGTCCTTTAAAC
>DAIOUP010000021.1:0-11271 GCA_036759465.1 Bacteroidales bacterium | reverse complement strand
CCCTGTAATCGGCCGGTGGCATTCCTTTAATTACAGCCGCCACAATGGCAAAAGGACCCTGCTCAATGAGGATGGTCATATCGCCCACCTGAATCTGGTCGAGCGAAGCGTGCTCAATCTGGTTGAACGAATCGCTCACAAAATCTCGTATGGCTGTAAGCATGGACGATATCATATCGGCTTCAAGGTCAACGGCTTTGTCGGCCTTTTCCTGGTGAAGCAGCAGTCCCGTTTGACGGTGGATCAGCAACACATGGCTTACATGGAAGATGTAAGTCTTGGCGAGGAGAATTTCGGTATAGGATTTGCCCGTGAAAAGCGCCTGTAGCCTCCATCCAAGTCTTTTGGGCGAAAAGCCCTGCTCCAGTCCGGCATTTGCCGTTTGAATCAGACGCTTAAGATCTTCCGATACAGCCTTTCGGATGGCTGGCCCCATCACCGGAAACAGGATGTCGGCAAGGCGTTGCGGGTTTTTCTGAATACCCTGATGAAGCGCCTCCTCAATCATGGGTATGACGCTGTCGAGGCTCAGCTGACCGCGCTCAACCATTTTACGGACGGCAGCAGGCAAGATAGGGCTGATCTCTCCTGCAAATTCATGAGGGTCGCGCAAAAGGGTCTGAAGGCGCTTCAGCTCCTCGTTGCTCAGTCCAACAAGCAGGTTCCGTAGCTCGTTGAGTTGCGCCTGACTCAGCATGCCATGATAGGCTTCACCTTGTTGCTCAGTCATTATCGACGGGTATTTGGTCCGACGAAGCATTATCCGGACTGCCCAATTGCAGGGCTAGCTCGTTGAGCAGCAAAGCCATCGCGGTTCTGTCAACTTTCGACGACTGCAAAAGACTCAATCTGGCATTTATTTGTTCCCTAAGCTGAGAGAGCGCTGCAGTTTGACTTTCAACCGATCTGGCTAGTTCCGATCTTAAGTCGTTTGCCGTATCGTTTATCGATTTGCGTACTTTTCCTGTTTCTTCGTTAAGCCTTTCGCCAACTTCTGTAATGCTTTGATTCAGTGCTTTCTGATAAAGTCCCATCTGGTAATTGGAATCGTCAAGACCGGCCTTGAGTTCGTCGATCTGCTTTTGTGCAGCTGCAATGCTTTCCACAATTTTGGCAATGCGCGACTCCAAATGGTCGAGCGCATTTTGCAACTGCTGCTCAAACCCTTCAATGCGCTTTTCGATTTCCGACACATTATGGCCGAAAAGAATTTGCCTGATCCGTCCTATTTCGTCATTCTGATTCTCCATCTGCTCTATTATCGTTAAGCGGGTAGCGTTCTCGTTTAGTCCTCAAACATATAAAAAGGTGGCGATATTTTAATTAATTTTGCCGCCCGATACAAAATTAAGCCCTAAAGTCGCAAAATCAGCCTCTTACAACTATTTTACTCATGAAAACCGACAACCTTCATCAGGTTATCTCGATTAGAAATCTAACCGACAGCGCATATGTGGTGCGAATGTCAAGACGCGGACTGCAATTCAGGGCCGGGCAACACCTCCTGCTCGGTAAGGCCGGAAGTATTCACAACCGCGAATATTCGGTTTACAGCGGCGAAAATGAAGACTTTTTCGAAGTGCTGATCAAGGAAGTCGATGAAGGTCTTGTGAGCAAGCAACTCAAAAGACTTAAACCCGGCGAAATGGTACAGATCGAAGGGCCACTGGGTTTTTTCACTATACCGGCTAACCTTATCGACAGCGCAAAGTTTTTATTCATTGGCACTGGAACTGGTATTGCCCCATTTCACAGCTTTGTGAAAAGCTACCCTAAGATTGACTACTGCTTGCTGCACGGTGTGCGGTTTGGCAACGAAGCCTACGACAAAATAGATTACGATGCCGAAAGGCATATCCTCTGCACAAGTGGCGATAAAACCGGAAATTTCCAAGGCAGGGTAACGAAGTGGCTGACGGAGAACGAAGTAAGTCCTGACACCCACTGCTACCTTTGTGGAAATTTCAATATGATACACGAAGCTTTCGAAATTCTCGAAAAGAAAGGAGTGCCGCCATCAAACGTCCACGCTGAGGTTTATTTTTAATCGAAATGCATAGCGATTTATCATAGTCAAACTAATCATAGTCCCAAACCACAAACGAAAAACTCCAAACCCTAAACCCACTCACCACTCACCACTCACCACTCACCCATGAAATACCACCTTTTATCGTTGGGCTGCCAGATGAACCAATCCGATACCGAGCGTGTCCGCACAGTGCTTGGCGGAATGGGTTTCAGCGAAACAGAGAACGAGTCCGAAGCCTCCATACTTGGTATTATTGCCTGCTCAGTGCGTCAAAAGGCCATCGATAAAGTTTATACCCGCATCGACAAATGGAACAGGATGAAAAACCGCAAAAGCCTGCTCACTTTTGTCTCAGGTTGCATCTTACCCGCCGATCGCGACCGGTTTCTTAGGCTTTTCGATCTGGTCTTCACCATGAGCGAATTGCCCGAGCTCCCTGCAATGATAAGCCAATATGGTATTGTAACTCCTGCCGGACTTATGCAGCAGGATCTGGAGCGGCAGCCTGTTGTAGAAACTAACCTGGACAGACCAACGGAATCAGTTTTAAACCACAAGACAAATAAGCCTTTAAACCTCAAAGGCGTAAACCTTAATCCGGCGATCGGTATCGACGATTTCTGGCATGTTGAGCCTACCTATACTTCCCCGTTCGAGGCTTTTGTTCCTATACAGAATGGTTGCGACAAATTCTGCACATTTTGTGCAGTGCCTTACACACGCGGACGAGAAGTGTCCAGGCCTTCGGAGGAAATCCTTGCTGAAGTGAAAAGTTTGATTGACAGGGATTTTAAAACCATTACCTTGCTTGGTCAGAACGTGAACTCTTATGGTCTTGATAAAGAAGGCCACGAAATCGGGTTTCCGGAACTGCTTCGTCGCATTGGCGAAATGGGAATCGCATCAGGTAAGGATTTCTGGGTCTATTTCACCTCGCCGCACCCACGCGATATGACCGACGAGGTAATTGAGGTTATTGCAAAATACCCGGTGTTGGCAAAGCAAATTCACCTGCCGCTCCAATCGGGCGATGATGCAGTCCTGATGCGTATGAACCGTAAACACGGCATCGAACGATATCGTCACATCGTGCAGACAATCAGACGATTGATCCCGCAGGCTACACTGTTCACGGATATCATTGTCGGGTTTACCGGCGAAACGGAAGAACAGTTTCAGAATACCATCATGGCCTTCGATGAGTTTCGCTACAACATGGCCTATATTGCGCAATACTCGGTTAGGCCCGGAGCTGCCAGCTCCCGCTGGGAGGACGACATCCCCAAGGAAGTGAAGAAGGAGCGCTATCACCGGCTCACCGAGGTTTTGATGAAACACTCCCACGAATACAATAAAACCCTGATTGGTCAATCTATTAAGGTGCTTGTCAGGGGGCTCGACCGCAAGCCGGGTTACCTGTCGGGCTATACCGAAGGAAAACTGGTGATTCGTTTCCGCTCCAACGACGAATCCTTGATTGGCCGCTTTGTTGAGGTTCAGATTGATTCGGTTGCTCCGCTCTCTCTCGAAGGTAAATTAGTCAGCGAACCTGTTGAAAAGAGTCTTGTCGCATGAAGAAAATAGCGTTCAAAACACTGGGCTGCAGACTCAATCAGTATGAGACCGACGCCTTGGCCTCCCGTTTTCATGCAGGAAGCTACGAGGTGGTCGATTTCGACGAGCAGGCCGATGTTTATGTGGTGAACACCTGCACAGTTACAAACCAAAGCGATCAGAAATCGCGGCAAACCATACATCAGGCTCGACGCAGAAACAATGATGCACTAGTTGTGGTGACAGGATGTATGGCAAATAATTACAAGGAGTCGCTGCTCGAATCGAAGTCGATCAACTATGTTGTGGACAACGAGCGTAAAGCGGCCATTTATTCCATTATAGAGGAGCATTATCGGGGACAGGTTCCTGATCCTGAGGGTTTTGATGCCGATGTTTTCAGCTACGAAACGGCTACCAAAACCTTCCATACGCGCAGCATGATCAAGATTCAGGACGGCTGCGACAACTTTTGTACATTCTGCATCATTCCCAAGGTGCGTGGAAGAGCTGTCAGCCGCCCTAAGAATGAGATACTCGATAATATCCGGCAGGTGCTCGACCACGGATTTCGCGAGGTGGTGCTTACCGGCGTCAATATCGGACGTTATGATAGCGAAGGAACCAATTTTGAGCAGCTTGTAGAAAGCATACTTAATCTGTCGGGCGATTTCAGGCTGCGCATCAGTTCCATCGAGCCCGACGGCTTCAGCAATCGTTTTTTGGAGCTTTTCGACCATCCAAAGCTCACGCCTCATCTGCACCTTTGTCTGCAAAGCGGATCTGAGGCCGTTCTGCTTCGCATGAGACGAATGTACACGGCCCGCGAATTCCGACAGATTGCTGAAACGCTTCGTTCACGCTACCCTAACTTCAATCTAACCACCGACATTATCGTTGGTTTTCCCGGCGAGTCGGACGACGAATTTGTGCAAACGGTTCAAATGGCCAAAGAGCTGCGATTCAGTCATATACACACTTTCAAGTATTCAGTTCGCAGCGGAACGCGTGCCGAGCGGATGCCCGCACAAGTGAGCGAAAAGATTAAAAATCAGCGCAGCGAGACCATCCGAAAAATTGCCACCGAGAATAAAATTGCCTATTTCAACAGTATGCTTGGCAGCACTCAGCGTATGCTTGTCGAAAGAATTACTGATTCGCTTACGGCGCGCGGTTATGGTGAGCATTACATCCCGATCAGGGTAGAGATGCTGCCCACCTTAGCCGAAATCAGTTTGTCAACGTAAGGCTTGAAAGCATTTATATGGCCGACGAACCCGAAGTTATTGCAACGATTACCGAATGATTAATGGTCGACGATTAAAATTTTCTGACGGCTCAGTTCTGTAAAGAATTTTTGTTTACCTTTGCAGCCCAAAACGATTTCAGAACAATAAGCTCTAATCAAATGGCAAACCACAAATCATCAATCAAACGCATCCGCCAGAGCAATGCAAGAAGGCTTCACAACAGGTATTACGCAAAAACCATGCGCAATGCCCTTAAGAGGTTCAGAGGCCTGACCGAAAAAACCGAAGCCGAAGCTTTATTGCCCAAATTGCATGCGATGATTGACAAGTTGGCCAAACGCAACATCATCCACAAAAACAAAGCAGGCAACCTGAAGTCAAAGACGACCAGGCAGCTTGCCAGGATGGCGTAACGATAAGTTCGGTATATGCTAAAGCCCTCATGCCTGTGCGGTTTGAGGGCTTTTGTTTTGCCTTTAAATTATTGCAACCCTAAAACCTGTTTAGCTGTTGAATCCTATCCGGATGCTGAGCTGGAAATGTCTTGGCAAGCCCGGATAATACCAACGCTGATTGCGCTGTCCCGGAGCATTAACCAGTATCATTGAGGCGTAATGGGCATTGGTGGCATTAAGCAAATGCGCATTGAATGCGATATTGATTTTATTTATTTTACCTGACCAACCTCCCATAAAATGCAACAGTGCGTAAGGTTTGCTCGATTTTGTGTTGCTGTCGTTCATTGCCATTTTACCAGCATATTCAAGAACAGCTTTACCATTGACTCCGCTATTGTGCCGTGCCTCTAAACTAACACCACCCGAAAGTCGGGGAATACCTGGCACCTGTTTACCTGAATGATTAGTGCCACGATCGATGAAATCGACGAAACGGTAATCGCCCGCAGTGAGGTTTGCTTTCATTTTCAAATGCGATAGTTGCGGCCAGGGTGTTTCCGTTACATTCCAGGTTAAGAGAGCCTCCACGCCTTTATGGGCTGCTCGTCCTGCGTTGCGGCCTACCCATCGGTCGGCATCAATACGCTCTGCTACCAACAGGTTGCGGATATCCAGGTAAAACGTGGTTATATCCGCAAACAGACCTGCTTTTTCTGATATGACCCTTAATCCTGCATCATAGGTTCGGCTTGTTTCCGGTTTGATTTCCGGATTCAATTGACCTTGACTATCAAGCGTTTCCTGGAGCGATGGTGGCGCAAATCCGTGGCTCAGGGATGCGTAGGCATACATTGCTTTACCTATCTTCTGGTTGATGGCAATTCGTGGCGAAAAGTTCCAGGCTGTGCGATAAGTGTCGTTTACCAAAAGATTTTGCATAATTGCGCGATTGGTAAAACTGTTATTTAGTTTTTGCGCATATAGCCCAGTGGTAATGTAGCTTGCATGTGTCTTGTACTCTGCGTGTGCAAAATAGGCTACTGAGCGAATCAGTTCCCTGTTATGACTAATGCTGTCGCCCAAACTGCCCGCACCATCGGCATTTGCCCTATTCCCAAACATCACTTTTTCGACGAAGGATTCAGTACCAGCCCGCAAACCAATTTGTTTCTCCTCCATGCGGAACGTCCGTCCTGCCTGCATGCGAAACCCTGCGAGTTGCCGATTTTCGTTGAAACGGTCGAACGGGCGGAGCTCTTCTTCCTTGGCATCGAGACCGTAAAAAGTGGCTTTGAGCTGAAATTCTTTCGCCAGTTGTTGTTCTAGGGTGATTCCGGCAACAAGTCGACGACCGTCTTCGTATCCTTTGGTCTTTTTCCAATTGGCTGCCGCAGAACGTGGATTGTTGTAAAAAGCTGCACTGTCAATAGAGCTAGGGATGTAGGCTTTCATTTGCTGCAGTAGGACCAAGGTGGAAATTTCAGTTTTGGGGTTTGGCCGGAATCGGCCGGAGTAGCCTCCAAAATAGCGTCTATGACTGTTGTTTTCGCGCCATCCGCCGGAATTACCCATGCTAAGCATCAATTTCCCCACGGCTTTATTTGAATGATTGTGAGTAATCCTTGCTTGGTGTTGCTGAAATCCGAAGCTTCCTGCGGTGAGCTGATAATTGTGAGTGTTCTGTACCCTTTCGCTGGGCAACGTACTCAAGAGCACCAGACCGCCTAAACTTGCACCATGAGCTGGAATATTCGGGCTTTTGGCGATTTCGATATGGTCGGCAAACGAAGGGTCGACATATTCGACCATACTATATCCCGAGCCATTGGTCAGGGGTATATCGTCGATGGCCGACCGAATACGTGCTGTAGCGTATGGCACTCTTGCGCCTATTCCCCTGATGGTGATGCGGTTGGTGTTGAGCGTTCCCTGATGGGCATAAACGCCAGGAACCAAATTAAGCAGGACAGGAAGTCCGTGGTAAGCTTGATTCCTGATCTCGGATGTACTTATCACCCCGACCGAGGCAGGGATGGTAAGCAAACGGTGGCGGCCGCCATAGGCCCTGATGATCACCTCCTCAAGCTGCCTGTTTGATAGCGTATCTGCATTGTTCGCAATGCCTTTATCCTGAGCGCCAAGGCTAATGACAAATATTACGAGGCATACTGAGAGCAGTAGTCTGATCATGCAAACACCAAATCTAAGAAATGTCTTTATAGTTCCAATGCCTGGCTTGACAATGGGTGAAGTTGGATTTTAACAGCGGAGATCTTTACCCAGTCATCTACTAAAACTCCATCATTCCCTCGTCATTTTCCATACGACGCTCGGGGGCACGACGTTTTTGCTGATTGATCCGGTAGTTGAAGTTGACCGTAACCATTGTGCGGCTCCACTGAAATTCGGTTTTCGAATAGAAGTTGTCCTCAAGTGTTTCGAAAGCCCATTTGCGGGTGCCGAATATGTCGCGCACATTAAGGGTTATGGTTCCTTTATTTTTCAGCACATCTTTGCTGATGCCTGCATCGGCACCAAAGTTGGGCAGGCGACTACCTTGAGGAGTCTTCGATTTTCCTTGATAATTCAGCGCTAATTGTGCATCAAGGCCTTTTTTCAGATTGGCTCTTGCCATCAACCTTCCTGTCCATGAGAAATCTTCGACATTATAACTTTTGTTATACAGTTCGCCTTGCGTTATCGATCTGAAGAAATTCAGACTGCCATTGATATTCAGCCATTTATAAGGATTGGCCATACCGATGATTTCGATACCAAGGTCG
This sequence comes from Bacteroidales bacterium, assembly GCA_036759465.1. GTDB lineage: Bacteria > Bacteroidota > Bacteroidia > Bacteroidales > F082 > JALNZU01. The sequence goes on along the minus strand of DAIOUP010000021.1, from coordinate 3,254 downwards.
TCGCGACTGGCAAAGTTTTCAGGGCGGGCATAGGCTATTCCGGTGCTGTCGACACGTTCAACACGCATGAAAACATCGTTGCTCTGACGATAATAGGTATTGAAGTTCATGTTGCCCTGCTTGAAAAACCGCAGGTAGCCCACTTCAAACGAATTGGTGTAAACCGGCCTAAGTCCGGGATTTCCCGACATAATGAAGCGGTTGTCGGTAATGGTTCTGAAGGGATTTAGCTGCCAGAAACCGGGCCTGCGGATACGGCGGCTGTAACTGAATTGCAGATTATTTTTGGGGTCAAATTTGTATGTGAAGTGACCGCTGGGGAAGAAGTCAATATACGATTGGTTGTTTTCCTCATTGGTTTCAAGGAGCTTAGTGCCTATTTTCGAATATTCGGAGCGGGTGCCCAGCTGATAAGTGTACTTGCCCTTGTCTCTTCCATAAAGCACATAGGCTGCAAGAATATCTTCGTTGTATTTGAAAATGTTCGAAAAGCCTTCAAGCTCGGTAAATGTGCCGTCATCGTCACGCTGTTCTACTTTGTAATCGTTGGTGATGTGCCGGTTTTGATACCTCAATCCTGTTTCAAACTTTTCTTTGTCGCGAAGCGGCAGAAAATAATCTACCTGTGCCTGAGCGCTGTTGTTGGTCTGGTTGGTTCGCATCCTCTGTAAAATGTCATCGGGGTAGGGGAGCGAAGTGCTGAATAATACCCTTTCGAGGATGGAAGAATTCTCTTCTTCAGTATTATCGGTATAGCGGAAGCTTGCAGTAAGCAACTGGTCTTTACGGTTAAACTGCCTTCTCAGATCGAGAGCATATTCAATGGTAGGGTCTTTTTCCGATTGTTCTTCGCGACGTTGGCTTGTCTGAAAAAGGCTTCCGTCGCGGAAATCGTTGTAAGTCACGGACGAAGGGTTATTGCCTGTCGCGTGGCGATACATGATACTTCCTGAAAGGCTTGTTTTCGGATTAAAAGCATATTCGGCGCCAAGCCGCAGGGTGTTGTTAAAGGAGCGCCTTATGCGTTCGGCTTCCTGATCGGTGATTAGTCCGCTGCTGAAGATTTCCCTGTAAACCGCACCGCCTCCGCGATTTTCGTTCCAGCCAATATTGTAATTCGCAAACAGGTTCATCTTATTCATACGATAGTTGGCATTGAGGCCAAGGCCGGCCTGCCAGGGATAACCAGCATTGAGGTCGATGGATCCGTTGTAGCCCCTGCGGCGGTCTTTTTTCAAAACTATGTTGATGATGCCTGAACTGCCTTCGGCTTCATAGCGCACCGAAGGGTTGGTGATGACCTCGATGCGCTCAATCATATCGGCCGATATTGCCCTGAGAGCATTGCGATTGCTGATGCCAGCCATCCCCGACATTTTGCCGTCGATCAAGATGCGCGCGCCTTCGTCGCCCCTCAGGCTTACATTACCGTCAATATCCACAGTTACCGAAGGAATGTTCTCAAGCACTTCCACAGCGTTTGAGGCCTTGGTGCTGATGTCGCGGCCGATATTAAATACACGTTTGTCAAGGCTCATTTCAACGGTCGAACGTTCGGCTACAACTTCAACTTCTTTTAGCAATGCGTCATCGGGCGATAAAATCAGGCTTCCCAGATCGCGCAGTTGAGTAGTGCGCTGAATTTGAACATCGCTTAGGGTAATTGTGCCATAAGCCAGAAATTGCACCTTTATATAGTATGTCCCGGGTTTAACCTTGATGTCGAATTCGCCATTTGGCCCCGTGATAGAGCCGGAAACAAAACTCGAGTCGGCCTGGTTGTAAACCATCACAGTAGCATATTCAAGGCCCTTGCTTGTCGAACGGTCAACAACCTTTCCTCTGAGGCCACTGTCGGCAGGTTCTGGTATGTTTGCGAAAAGGGAAAATGTGTTAAACGAAAAAAGAAGAAACAGGATTGATCTATACATCAGCTGAGTTTTTAATGCTTTATTACAAACTGGAGATAGTTTTGTTCACGGGCTAATAAACAGCAGCCCAAAGCCCATTATTCCCAAAAACGATGATGTTAGATTTTTTTAACGTTGCTCTAGTATGGGTCAACGTCAATCTGGATTCTGATCTGTTTAAAATTTGGCAATTTCATGATGACTGACACCGCTGACGTGATGCCCTGTTTAGTCTCCATGGGACTGACATTCCGGGGAATTTTTATCAGAAACTGCTTGATATACAAGTTTCTAATTCGCGATACCACAGGGTATTCCGGTCCGAGCACCTGATGCTTTACTTTTTTTCTGAGTTCATTATTCAGTGCGTAAGCAGCTTCGTTCAGGGTATTGGCATCGCGGTGCAGCAGGCGCAACTCGATAAGTCTGAAGTAAGGCGGGTAATTGTTTTGCTTGCGCTGAGCCAGCTGCTGGTCGGCAAATTCCTCATAAGCATTATACACCACATATCTGAAAATCTCGTGTTTGGGCCGGAAGGTCTGGATTACAACCCAGCCTTCGCTATTTTTGCGGCCGGCCCGGCCGCTCACCTGTGCCATCAGCTGAAAGCTGCGCTCGAAGGCCCTGAAATCGGGATAGCTTAAAAGGTTATCCGCACTCAGAATACCAACTAGATTTACCCTGTCGAAGTCGAGGCCTTTGGTAACCATCTGTGTTCCTGTGAGCACATCGGTCATGCCTTGACCAAAATCGTCAAGAATCTGCTGAAAAGCCTGACGGGTGCGCGTAGTATCAAGGTCGAGCCGGGCAATGCGCAGGCCCGGAAGCATCAGTCCAAGCTCCTCCTCAACCTTCTCCGTACCAAAGCCCTGCATTTGGAGCCCGGTGCTGTTGCATTCGGGGCATTGCTCCGGTACTTCGCGGGCATAGCCGCAATAATGGCATCGGAGCATGTTTTGTTTTTTGTGATAAACCAGGCTCACATCGCAGTTGCGGCATTCGGGTATCCAGTTGCACTGGCTGCACTCGATGCGCAACGAAAAGCCACGCCTGTTTTGAAAAAGTATGGCCTGTTGCTTTTCACCCAGCGTTTGCTGCAGCTTTTCCATTAATACCGAGCTGAAATGCGAACGAAGCGTTTTTCGCCTTTGCTCCTCGCGCATGTTCACTATGATGGTTTGCGGTAAACTGAAGCCGCCATAGCGTTCGGTGAGTTGAACCAGCCCATAGCGACCACTTCCGGCATTGTACCAGCTTTCGAGCGATGGTGTGGCCGAACCCAGCAACACTTTGGCATTGTATAATTTGGCCAGTATAACTGCGGCATCGCGCGCATGGTAGCGC